>NZ_BOVK01000088.1 GCF_018403685.1 Xylanibacillus composti | reverse complement strand
CCCTAATTAAGTTGGAGAATACCTAGGGAAATAAGGTACCATATAAATTAGGGGGCTGAGGAAATGAGACAGCGTAACAATGCGTTCAAAGAGGTGCGGTACAAGGTAGCGCAAGAGGCGTTAGCTGGCATCAAGGTGGGGGTGCTGGCCCGGAAATATGAGGTCTCCCCAAAGACGATTCGGAACTGGGTAAAGGAGTTTCAAGAGACGTTTGGCGATGATGCGGTACCGACCATCGATGAACGCCTGAACGAGTCGAAGCGACTGGCCGAAATGGAAGAGAAGTACAACCGTGCGCTGAAAGCCTTGGGAGAAAAGGAACTGGAAAACGAAGTGCTGCGAGAGCTCGTAAAAAAGGTCAACCCTGCCTGGAAGACCGACTCCACGTCGCACAGACGTTCATCAGGCAGGGACACATAGCGGCCACCGTGCTCGCCATAACAGGAGTTTCGTCTTCCACCTACTACGAGCGTAAGAAGCGCGATGCCAAAGCGGCGAGCCAAGGGACCGTAGCACCGGTGCTGCGCCCAGGCCGTCCACTAAGCACGCACTCGCGCACTCAATCTGGGCAGATCGTCAGCGACGCCCAGATCGAGGAGTGGCTGATGGAGTTGACGGCTGGCGAGGAGCATGGATACGGGTATCTGCTGTTGAATGAGTGCCTGCGTAACCAGCACGCCTTGGTGATCAACAAGAAGAAGACGTATCGTCTCTGTAAGAAGCTTGGGCTCCTTCACCCACAGCGCCGCAAAATAACGCACTACCCACGTCGCTTGGCACGTAACGCGGATGTGAGGACATCCAATGAGCAATGGCAGTTGGATATTAAATACGGCTACGTCGCAGGGTACGACCAATTCTTTTACATAGCGGATATGATCGACGTCTTCGACCGTACGCTTGTAGGCCACCACATTGGCTCCTGTTGCGAGGCGAAGGATGTCTGCCGAATGGTGCGGGCCGCGCTGGACGTTCGTCTGGCGCCTGGGGCAAAACCGCCGGTAATCCGCACGGACAACGGGCCGCAGTTCGTCAGCAAGGCGTTTGGGGAGCTCTGCGCAGAGCGGTACATTACACATGAGCGCATACCGCCGAAGACGCCAAACATGAACGCGTACATCGAATCGTTCCATGCGACACTTGAGCGCGACCTGCTCAGCAAAG
>NZ_BOVK01000087.1 GCF_018403685.1 Xylanibacillus composti | reverse complement strand
TTTTTTCGCTCTAACGGACAGGAATGACTGTCACAGATTCAACCGGTGGCCCGGTCCTCTTCTGCTCATCTACGCTACTCTTTTTGTCCGCGGTTACTGCCTCTTTTTCAAAGTCATGCAGGAAATTCTCTCGGCATTTGAATGAGGGCTGATCCTTGCGTTTTTTTATGGCCAAGAAGGGATACTATTAACCTTTGCACCGTCAGATAAGGCGGCAATTTTTCAAATGGTTCTGAATTTATCACCCTTTATTTTTTTGTTGACGGGGCAAGATATACACCAGCAGATGACCAGGTATGTGAAGATATTCTTGCAAGTTTTACAATCCAGTAGCTTAGTTCAAAGAAATAGTTGGAACAAGATAATGACTATGTTATTAGAAGTCTATTGTTTGATGGCAACCTTGGTTATGGATTTAAAATTTCTCTGGATTCATGGGGGAAGCGTGTCATGTTTAGCTATGTGGGGAGCAATCGTCACCATTTATGCATTTGAGCATGTAAACAATAAAGATTTACTTGCAAGCTTTACTATTCAATCGTATCACTCTAGTTCCCCCTCTTAGGTATATGTTAGATCGAAGGATTTCGGCTTTTAGGTCCGAAGTCCTTTTCTTCCTTCAAAAGTGCCGTTACGTTGATTGGGAATTTTGTCGATTTCTAGTCTGAAGGAGGAGGAAATTAGTCCCATGTGTCGAATGAATTATATGAATAATTCGAAAAATTGGAGGTAGGACATGGAAAATCAAGCAGTGGTTCAGCATGTAAATGTCAGTGTGAGTACGGGAACAACGAAATCTTATTTTGATGGAGGATTGCTAAGTTACATAGGATATAGAATTCTTGGCTTTCTGGTTACGGTATTCACCGCGGGCATTTGCTACCCTTGGAGTCTCACAATGATTTATCGCTGGAAGATTGAACATACTGTCATCGAAGGCAGACGTTTGAAGTTCCATGGAACGGCAGTCGGTCTCTTCGGCAATTGGATCAAATGGTGGTTGCTCTGCTTCATTACGGCAGGGATTTATGGCTTCTGGTTGTTTATTGCTCTTGAAAAGTGGAAGGCCAAGCATACGACATTTGAGTAAATGGAAATATGAACCGCAAGATGCATAATTGCGGCAGATTCATAGCGACCATTCGAGAGAAGGATTTCGGTTTTAGAGCCGAAGTCCTTTTTTTTGATGCGTGCGCACATTGAATGCACTTTATACTTAGCTGATATGATGCATCTACATATAAAACCTACATCATAGTTTTGGGCATTTCGACGCAATATACGAAAAGCAACGATTCTAAGTGTACGTTTTGCAGGTACTTGAAGAAATCGAGATTTTAGTTCCCATCTAGATGTGTTAGTTGCAGTTAGTTAAACTAAGAGTTGACAGGTTCTTATTGCTCCTGCTGAGCTGAATAGTGATCGCATACGGTAGAATAGAATGGGGGATGATTGTATGAGAAGTAAACAAGAAATGATGAAGATTATACTGGATTTCGCCAGAAGCGATGAGCGAATCCGAGCAGTTACGCTCGAAGGCTCGCGAACGAATAAGCATATTCCGCCTGACACATTTCAGGACTATGACATTTCTTATTTTGTTACGGATATGGAGGCTTTCAAGGAAAGTGATCAATGGCTGGACATCTACGGCAGACGAATCATCATGCAGAAGCCCGAGGATATGGAGTTGTTCCCTCCGGAATTGGGAAACTGGTTCTCCTATTTGATGCTGTTGGAAGACGGGAATAAAGTGGACCTTACGCTAATTCCGGTTGACGAGATCCAGGAGTATTTCGACAAGAGCGATGGTTTAGTGGAACTCCTGGTAGACAAGGATAATCGTGTACGGCATGAAGTGATAGCAGATGACAGCCGCTATTGGATTCAAAAACCAACTGCCGGAGAATTTGACGATTGCTGCAATGAATTTTGGTGGGTGTCCGCCTATGTTGTCAAAGGATTGGCAAGAAAGGAAATCCTATATGCGATTGACCACTTAAATGGAATCGCACGGCCCAATTTGCTCAGAATGATGGCATGGCAGATCGGCTTTGAACGCGGTTATACATTCAGTCTTGGCAAAAACTATAAGTTCATCGACCGTTATCTTCCGGCTGAAGATTGGGAACGGCTGATTTCGACCTATCGGACAGATGGCTATGCCGAAATGTGGCAGTCCTTATTTGCTTGTTATGCGCTATTTAGGAAGCACTCCACCTCGTTGGCAGCAAACCTCGGGTATATGTACCCCGACTATGATGAAGCCATTACGAAGTATACGGAGAATATCTATAGTTCTTTGTGTAAAGGCTAGTGATTTAGGTGTTGTTTGGATGCTGAGGAGTAAAGAAAGAGGCCTGCAAAATCAGGCCTCTCAGGATTTACTTGTACTATGGCACTTAGGTGTTTTTCAATATTCATTAAATGTCTTGACCAAAGCGGGGGAGTGTGATTACCTGACAAATTCGTCTTTGACTGTAACACAGTAAATATGATGCGGAACGGGCACGCAATGATGGCGTCTGATGACTTCGATTGGATGAACAACTTGGACAACCCTTGGGTGGTAATAGTTCTCATAAACCTGTGTGGGACGAGCAGAGACGGATTGTGGGGGACAGTGATGAGACTGTTGACGGTACATACTATCACTCCTTTCTTTATAATGCAGTATATGAGTCCAAGTATGATCGCTGATTGTGCTAGCACCTAAGATTGACTTCTGATAATTTGGCATCCAGCTTCCGCTTCCCGAAAGTGGCAAGGCACTACTATTTCAAAACTGCAACAATATCGCTGTGATCTCGTCTAGAGGATAGGAAGGAGATGAAACAACATGAGAAAAAGCACCAAACTTACTTTGGCGGCACTATTGATTACAGCAGCGCTTGTCGGCTGCAGCGCCAGCAACGGCGATGCGGAAAATGGCAAGGCGGAAAATGGGAATGCCGAGCAGAACAATGGGCAAGTGGGTGAACAGGCAGGCGGAGAGACAGGTGAACAGACAGGTGAACAGGCGGGAGAACAGGCAGAAAATGATGCCGACAGCGGGGATTTGCAATCTCTTCAGTTGCAGGAAAGCGGCCAGACCAAGCTGTACCACGGCTACGCTGAGTATGGACACAATGAGACGCTGGTTGAGATTAAAGAAGAACCAGAGGCTACCATATATGTGTATGAAGGCGTCATGAATGACGGAAGCGGTTTGACCGATGAGAATGGGGAACCATTTTCCTTTCGCCGGATCGTGACCGTGACAGCTGACCAGATCAAGAGTGAGCTCCAATCCGACCATATGGATCGTGTAGCCACCTCTTTGTTCCAAGAGAAAATCTGGATCGAAAAACCGCTGCAGCCTAATCATTCCTGGACGGAGAAGGTTACCTATCAGGGTGCAGAATATGAGGCGGTCTCGACTATCCTATCCGCTGGCCAGAATGATGAAGGGTACGCGGTATATGAGGTAGAGACAATCATTGCGAATATCGAAGGTTTCCCGGATAACACATACAAGGAAAAAATCAAACTGGAAGAGGGCAAGGGTGTCACTGCATTCCAAAGCACCATGGCCCAGCTGACAGATCCATTGGATGAGGATGGCTATACGTTTGGGTATGGCTTGTCTGCAATCCAGAATGATTAAGCGAGGGTACGACTGAATGAAGTGAAGAAAACCGTAAGCGAAGCACTCATGGATAGTGCCAAGCTTACGGTTTTCGCTATTTCGCACGCAGTCCGCCGTAGACGAACTGCCATGTGAAATGGATGATCTGATCAATCGGATAGGGCCCTTCTGTATTCAACCGATAAAGGAACGAACGCTTTTTTGGAAAGATCAGAGCCGAGAGAACAAGCAGCAGCGCATAATCCAGTGAATCGAATTGAAAGAGCTCTTTGCGTCTGCCTTCTTCGAGGATAGCCCGAACTTTGTGCCAGACAGGAAAGGTGAACCTAGTCAGCTTCTCGGCACGGGGCGACAGGCCGGAAAATTCCCTTTCCATGATACGGTGCAGCTCAGGCTCCTGGTCGAAGAACAGCAGGGTTTGCGTGACGACCAACCGCAATCCCTGAACCGGATCGAGTGTTTCCTGCTCAAGCATGTCCAGTTTCTCCAGTGGAAAGAACTGCTCAAAGATGGCGTAGAAGACATTCTCCTTGCCGCCGAAGTGGTAAGAAACTAGGGCCAGGTTAACCCCGGCCTCCTCACAGATTTGCCGTACAGAGGTAGCGTCAAAGCCCTGCTCGGCGAACATTTTTTTGGCCGCAAGCAAAATTTTCATCTTGCTGTCTGGCGATGCTGTCATAGTTATCCCTCCTTCTAAGCCTATTCTGTGTAATGCGGACGAGGGCATCGTGACTATTTGCGGTTACGAACCCGGTTCATTGCGCGCCATGGCTTGCCCGCGGTCTAGGAGATTTCTTGATTGCAACAGCGGCAAGACCTAATACAATCGTTGCACCTAGCATAATGAATAGTTTCGTTACAGCTTCGCTAATTCCTGGTCCGCCAAAGAGAATGTTCATCATTCCTTCAACGGCATAGGTGGCTGGCATGAAGACGCTGAGTCCGTGATAGAAATCATTCAGAAGCTCACGCGGTACCATGGCACCGGAGGAAACGAGCTGCAGCGAAAGCAGTATGATGTTGAACAGCATGCCAGGAATGCCGAACAGCAGCAGAAAGAATTGGGCGGTGAACATGAATGTCGCCACAAACAAGGCCTGGAACAGCCAGAGTGTGAGGAACCCTTCGACGTGTTGCCCGCCCAGAAGGATGACCAGAGTCGTGCCAAGCAGCGATACCAGGATTGCGGCGACGATATTCAAGAGACTGCGCGCTGCAAATTTCCTCCACTTGCTTCGTTCAGGTCCGATCATCATGGACGATTGCTCGAAGTTCATCCCCATAATCATGGAGCCTACGTAGGAAGCCAGCACCATCATCATCGGCACCATCTGGCTCGCCATATTCGTCACCGGGTGCATACGGTCCAATTGTCCGGTAACACGCTCGGACAAGCCTTCCCCGACAATAGCCGCCTGCTGTTCCGACATTTGCATATTCGTCAGCACGCCTGTCACCGCATGGGCGACTGTTTGTTTGTTCACTGCGGCGACGATTTTATCGGCGACACCGCTCATTAAGCTGCCGATCATAGCAGGGTTCGATTCATTCACATGGAAGAAGAGAGTGCCCGTGCCTTCCTGTGATTGGATATCTTCGGACAAACTTGCTGGAATGTGAAGCACCATATGGGTGTCCCGATCATGCAATCGTTCTTTGGCTTCGGCAAGGTCATTCTGTTCCCTGATTTGGAACGGAAGGGACTCGGACAATACCCCGATAATGGCGCTGCCGAACTGGAGATCTTCATTAACGACTGTAATATGCAGCTTGTCTGCATTATCGTTCACATCCTGATAGGCGGTCATCCAGATAACGCTAAAAATGACTTGGAACATCAATGCCGTTACAATGCCTGCAATTGTCGCAGGCTTTCTCAAAAAATGCCGTAGGGTATCTCCCATCTCTGAACTCTCCTTCTATAAACTAAACAATCGTTTGAATTAAACGTTCGTTTAATATCATACTTGGATCATAAGGGTATGTCAAATCCTTCATAAAAGAAGAGTAAACAAGTGTGTCATTGTCTGGCGGAAATGATTATTACGTAAATAAATCTAATACCAATAATGCAGGTGGCCTATAAAACACTTATTGTCTTTTTTATTACGTAAATATGATAATATAAGACTATTTTCATCCACAAAATCCCTTATGAAATAAATTTATACTTAAAAATCGTAAAAAACCACACATAAACTTGCGTAAATTGGTTGAATCCTAGTTTTTTGTGTGATATAAATGTATAGGAAACGGTTAAATGTTTGCGTAAATATTTATTGTTCCAACGAATGGTAGTTGGTTAATCCGTTCATTCTATTATGTGGTGGCCGTATTAGCTGAAATCGTATGGTTTAAGATCTGAAACATAACCAATGAGAGCGTTTACGTAAACTTCCTTGGTGACGAATGGACCATCACAGAGCTCTACGAATGAATGTCAGATGTGCATGCCCAGGAAATCGCAGCTGAGATCCCACGAGCAAGACAGTGCATGCAACAAATACAATGCAGGTGCACATGGGGGACCAGGAGATGAGTATCAAAGAAATTGCAAAGAGAGCAGGCGTTTCCGTAGCGACTGTCTCTCACGTCATCAACAAAACACGTTATGTGAGTCCAGAGTTGACTGAACGGGTGATGGAAGCTATCCGTGAATCTGGCAGCCACATTCGTGAGCGCCATAAGAAAGCGGTTCGGTCCAATACGGTGCTTTGCCTGGTGGAGAATCTGGAGTACAGCTTCTATACCGAAATGATTAAAGGGATCAAAAAGCAAGCCGCAAGGGAAGAATTTGAGATAGCTGTCCTGCATGCATGGGACCGGGCGCTGGTGCGTGAATTCATCCGTGTGAAAAAACCGGCGGGGGTTATCGCAGTGCCGGATCGCAACAGCGACGAGTTTTACAAGTTGAAGGAACTGAATGTGCCGACAGTTTGGGTCGGAGCTGTTAAAACAATGGGAACGGGCAATATTATACTTGATCATTATGAAAATGCCTATACAGCGGCCTACCACTTGCTGAAGAGCGGTCATGACCGTGTCTGCTTTATCAGGGAACCGGGAAAAGGGGCTGTGCAGCAATTGCAGCTGGAAGGCTTCCAGGATGCCATGCAGAAGTACGGCATTCCCTCCGACTCCAGAATCATTGCTGAAGTGGATGAGAATGGCAAGCTCGACAAAAAAACAATCGAAGCTCTCTTGCTGCACGCTGAAAGGCCGACGGCGATAGTGAGCGCGGATACGAAGGCGACGATGCAGCTTTACAAGCTGTTCGTCAGCAATGGCATTCAATGTCCCGAAGATATTTCGTTGGTCAGCTTGCAGGACTTCGAGCTGAGCGATATGTTGAGTCCCGCTTTAACGACCATTGCCTTTGATCCGCTTGAGGCGGGGGAGTTGAGTTTCGCCAAGCTGATGGCCAAGCTGGAGGATGATGAGGAGGGCCCGGAAGACACAAAGCTTACCTGCAAGCTGAACATTCGCAGCTCCACCCGAAGCATCGGCAGAGGACCGCTCGGGGAGAAGGCGGAAAATCCTGAGGTGCTTGAACTGAGCGCGGCGGATAAGGAACGCATCAAGTCCGGCACTTACACGGCGGCGATCTCCTTCCATTATTCAGGCATGGCTTGGTCCAGATTGCACGAAAAAGGGATTCGCGATGTATTTGACGAGCTGGGCATCCGGGTGCTTGTCGTCACAGATGCCCACTTCGATCCGGAGCTTCAGGTGAAGCAGCACGAAAGCATCGTAGCCTTGGGGCCGGATGTTCTGATCAGCATCCCTACCGATGAGAAGCGGACAGCCCACAGCTATCGACAAGTGGTAAACAGCGGCTCCAAGCTCGTGCTGATTGGCAATACGCCCGACGGTTTCGAGCGCAAGGATTATGCCTCTTGCATTTCGGTAAATGAAATGGAGAACGGACAGATTGCCGGGCGCATTCTGGGCGAACAATTGACAGAGCAGAAGAAGCGAAATATCGGATTGCTGGTCCATGGCGCTCCATTCTTTGCAACCAAGCAACGGGATACCGCTGTAGAACAAGTGTTATTCGAAGAGTTCCCCGGTTTGCATATTGCGGCAATTGAACGATTCGTGGAAAAAAACAAAGCATATGATGTCTGCATGGACATGATTCGACGGTACCCGGAGATTGAAGGGCTGTATGTCTCCTGGGAGGGTCCGGCGCTGGAAGCGCTTCGCGCGCTGAAGGATTTGAATCGCACAGATATCAGTGTCGTGACAGCGGACTTGGACTATGAAATAGCCGCCAACATGGCAATGGGCGGTCCGGTGAAAGGCCTGAGCGCACAGCGGCCATACGAGCAGGGAAGAGCGACCGCTCTGGCTGCCGCCAATGCGCTGCTAGGCAAAGAAATTCCTTCGTTCATTGGCGTAACGCCGTATCGGATCACATCGGAAAACCTGCTGGCAGGTTGGCAGGATGTGCTGCACGAGCGGCCGTCACCCGAAATTGTCGCAGGCATAACAGCTCTGCAAAGCAGGGAGAGCGTGGCGGAAGAGAATAAAATACGGCAACCAGATTCACATTAAAGGAGGCACACGAGAATGAAGCTTGGCTATCAAACGAATACATGGGGCGGGGTTGTAGGGCACCCTGGCGGTGTGACATCTGTGAAGGACGCTTACTACAAGGCGAATGGGTCTACAGAAGAAGCGCTTCGGGATATCGCGTCAGCAGGCTATCAGGGAGTGGAGCTTTTTGATGGCAACGTGATGGAGTATGAAGACAAGCCCGAAGAACTGAAAAATTTGTTGAAAAGCTTGAATTTGCAGCTCGTTGGGGTGTATACCGGTGCCAATTTCATTTATCCGGACATTCTGGAAGACGAGTTCGCCAAGATTGAAAAAGTAGCCCGATTTTCCGCATCGCTCGGAGCGGAGCATCTGGTATATGGCGGCGGCGCTGTCCCGGCGAGAGCCCTGACAGACGAAGACTTTCGCAGACTGGCTGATGCATTGAAGCGCGGAGATGAAGTAGCTAAGAAATATAACCTGACTGCAAGCTATCACCCGCATCTCGGCACTTGTGTGGAAACACCCGAACAATTGGACAAAATTATGAGCATGACGCAAATTGCGCTTTGTCCGGATACGGCTCATATTGAGGCAGGTGGCGGGGATCCGGTTGCCGTGATCCAGAAATATGTTGACCGCATCCAATATGTACACTTCAAGGATTGGGGCAACGGCACATTCCAGCCGCTCGGGGAAGGTCATCAGGATTTCAAAGCGATGCTCGCGGCTTTGCAGGCAGCGAACTATGACGGTTGGATTACGATCGAACTGGACAGCTACAGCAATCCGTTGAAAGGTGCGGAAATCAGCAAGCAATATTTGAAAGAACAGCTGGGGCTCGGTTAATCCGGCTGCCAGCCGATTATAACGAATACACCAAGAGAGAGGGAGAGATTCACTATGCGTAAATTGAACGTAGCTATGATCGGCGGAGGATTCATGGGAAAGGCGCATTCCATTGCTTATGCGGGAATGCCCATGTTTTTCTGGCCTGCGCCAGCCGTACCGTACCGCAGAACACTCGTTGATGTAACGGATGAATTGGCCAAAAATGCCGCTGAACGGTATGGATTTGAAAAATGGTCCTCGGACTGGCGTTCCGTCGTCGAAGATCCTGAAGTGGATATTATCGATATTGTGACGCCGAACGATTCTCATGCGGAAATTGCCATCGCCGCAGCGCAAAACGGCAAGCATATTATGTGTGAGAAACCACTTGCCCGAACAGCAGAGGAATCGAAGCGCATGCTCGATGCGGTTAAAGCTGCCGGCGTGAAGCACATGGTTGCGTTCAATTATCGCCGTACGCCTGCGATCGCCTTGGCGAAGAAATATATCGAGGAAGGCGCTCTGGGCAAAATCCTCAACTTCCGAGGCACGTATCTGCAAGATTGGTCGGCTGACCCGAATTCCCCGTTGTCCTGGCGTTTTCAGAAGTCGATTGCCGGTTCCGGCGCGTTGGGGGATATCGGTACGCATGTGATCGACATGGCTCGTTATCTGGTTGGCGACATTTCTGAAGTTATGGCTATGGCCAAAACATGGATCAAAGAACGTCCGGTTCAATCCGGCGGTCTGGACAAACTGGGCACAGTGAAGGCCAGCGGAAATGTAGAGAAATCGGCGGTTGACGTAGATGACGAAATCAGCACACTGCTGCGCTTCGAGAACGGGGCAGTAGGCAGCCTTGAAGCGACACGGAACGCTTGGGGCCGGAACAACTACATTACATTTGAAATCCACGGCGAGAAAGGCTCCGTCTTCTTCAATTACGAGCGCCGCGACGAGCTGCAAGTATGCTTCAGCAGCGATCCGGAAGACAGACGCGGATTCCGCACCGTCTATACTGGACCTGCGCATCCGTACGGCGGAGCGCTGTGGCCGATTCCTGCACTGGGCATCGGATATACCGAGACGAAGATTGTTGAAGCGCATGATTTCATTGATGCCATTGTCAATGACAAGGAAGTATCTCCAAATTTCGAAGACGGTTACCGGATTGCTGTGATCAGCGATGCGATTCTTGCCTCGGCAGAAGCGGATAAATGGGTGAAGACGAAATAATGATTGCGGGCAGATAACGCTATCGGGACGGCGGATCGTCAGATTCTCCGTTCCGAAGCAATCAGCTAAAGGAGTATTTCACATGGAAACGCCAATTTTGGAAATGGAGCAGATCTCCAAATCTTTTAACGGGGTGAAGGTCCTGAATGGCGTGCACTTTGAACTTCGCAAGGGTGAAGTGCATGCATTGATGGGCGGGAACGGCGCTGGTAAATCCACCTTGATGAAGATCTTAACCGGAGTTTATACGAAGGACGAGGGATCCATCAAGCTAAATGGCGGCGAGGTGGATATTCATTCCACTACCGACGCGGAGAATGTGGGGATCTCGATGATCTTCCAGGAATTTAGTCTAATTCCAACCCTTACGGTTGCGCAAAACATTTTTATCGGCAGAGAGCCCAGAAATTCGCTGGGCCTTATTGATGATCGCAAAGCGATTCGCATGACCGAGAAGCTGCTGGAAGAGCTCGGTGTAGACATTGAAGCGAACCAGCAAGTGTCCAACTTGGGCGTAGGGTATTGGCAGATGGTCGAAATCGCCAAGGCGCTCGCCAAAGATACGAAGATCCTTGTTATGGACGAGCCGACATCATCCTTGACGAAACGGGAAACAGAAGTGCTGTTTGCGTTTATCAACCGATTGCGGAGCAAAGGATATTCCATCGTATACATCTCGCATAGGATGGAGGAAATTTTTGAAATTTGCGACCGCATTACGATCATGGGAGATGGACAGCATCTCATTACGGCCAACACAAGCGAAATGACGATGGACAGCGTTATTGAATATATTGCAGGCAAGAACCTCGATAAGTTCGAGTGGAAGAAGCGCGAGGATATTTCTGGCGGCGAGGTTGTGCTGAGCGTCAAGGATCTGCATGCAACAAGCCGTGTGAACGGCGTTGATTTCGAATTGCGCAAAGGCGAGATTCTCGGTATTGCGGGACTTATGGGCAGCGGAAGAAGCGAGACGCTTCGTGCGCTGTTTGGCATCGATCCGGTTGATAAAGGTGAAATTTATATCAACGGCAAGCAAGTCAACATTCGTTCGCCTAAAGATGCAATTGCCAACGGACTGGCTCTGGTGCCGGAGGACAGACGGGTGCAGGGGCTAATATTGGACCATTCGGTGAAGGACAATGTGCTGCTGCCTTCACTGTCCAAAATCTCCAATTTGCTCGTGGATGACAAAAAGGGTAGGCAAATCACCGAGAAGTGGGTAGATAAGCTCAAAATCAAGACGGACTCGATTTGGAAGCTTTCCAACCTGTTATCCGGCGGCAATCAGCAAAAAATCGTATTTGCCAAGTGGCTGGCGAACGGACCAGACATTATCTTGCTGGACGAGCCTACGATCGGGATTGATATTCGGGCCAAAGTTGAAATCGTGGCCATCATTCGCGAACTGGCAGATGAAGGAAAAAGCATCCTGGTGGTCTCATCCGAGATGCAGGAATTGCTTGCTGTCAGCGACCGCATCCTGGTGTTCCGCAATGGGAAGGTAACACAGTCGTACAAGCGCGAGGAAATCGAAACAGAGGAGGATCTGGAGCATGCAGTCCAAGGCTACGGGAGTGCTGCCGAAGCTGAAACAGTTTAATTGGCGGCAGTATATTGTTTATTTCGCATTTATTATTATTCTGATTTATTTCTCCGTCACGCTCGGCGATGATGGTTTCTTGACCACCTATAACCTGCTGAACATCGTTCGTCAGACAGCGATTATCGCGATTATGGGGGTCGCCATCACGTTCGTGATGAGTACAGGGGAGATCGATTTGTCGATCGGCTCAATAGCCGCGCTTTCTTCCTTGACGACCGCGTTGGCTCTGGAATCCGGCTGGGGCGTGCTTGGCGCATTATTGGTGGGTCTTGGAACAGGACTCATTATTGGCTTGATCAACGGATTGCTTGTTACCAAAGTGCTGATACCCTCGTTCCTTGTTACGCTCGGGATGATGGGGGTAGCCAGAGGATTGGCGATGTGGATTACGAACACGGCGCCTGTTCCGATTACAAATGATACCTATGTGTATTTATTCGGAGCCGGCAATGTCGGTCCGATTCCGATCTTGCTCGTCTGGATGGCTGTTGCAGTACTGGTAGGGCATATCATCTTGCGGAAAACGCCGTTTGGACGCAGAGTATTGGCGACAGGGGGCAATCCGAATGCAGCGCGCTTCTCCGGGGTCAATGTGTCTCGCACGAAACTGCTCGTGCTGACGGCATCCGGCATGGTGGCTGGCCTGGCTGGCATGTTGTATGCGGGACGGATGCACTCCGGCCGCTATACATTCGGCGAAGGGGATGAGCTGTCCGTCATAGCGGCTGTCATTCTCGGCGGCACCAGCTTGTTTGGCGGTGTTGGTACGGTTGTGGGAACCGTAATCGGCGCGCTGATGATTGGTACGATCAACAACGGCTTGATCATCATGGGCTTGGATGTAAGCCAGCAGATGATTGTGCAGGGGGCGATTATCATCCTTGCTGTCGCCCTTGGTCGCAAGAAGATAGGCAAGTAAAAAGGTAGGGATCGAAGTGAGAAAAGTTAAAGCAGCTGTGATCGGGGCCGGGTTCATCGGACAAGCTCATATTGAGGCAGTCCGCAGGACGGGTCTGGCGGAAGTGACAGCGATCGTCCAGAGCAGTCAGGACAAGGCCGAAGCGTTGGCACGCAAGCTGCACATTCCGAAAGCGTATGGGGATTTTCAGGATGTGTTGCGCGATCCGGACATTGAAGTTGTGCATAATTGCACGCCGAATCATCTTCACTATGAGATCAATAAGCAAATTTTGCAGCACGGCAAGCACCTGCTTTCAGAGAAGCCGCTTACCATGACGAGCGAGGAAGCAAGAGAGCTGTATCAGTTGTCCCGGGAGAAGGAACTGGTGACCGGTATTAATTTCAACTACAGGCAGTTTCCGATGGTGCAGCAGTTCAGACAGATGGTTCAGAACAAGGAATTGGGCGTTCCGCGCCTCGTCCGCGGGCATTACTTGCAGGATTGGCTGATGTATGAAACCGACTACAATTGGCGCATGGAACCGGCATATGGCGGACAAACCAGAGCCATTGGCGATATTGGCTCACATCTGTATGATCTAAGCCAATATGTAACCGGCAAACGCATCACGGAGGTATTCGCCGACCTCGCGACTATCATTCCGCAGCGTTACAAGCCTGTTAGAGAAGTGCAGTCCTTCCAGACCTCAAGCACAAGCGAAATGCAGGCAGTGGACGTGGAAACAGAAGACTACTGCACCGTGCTTGCGAAGTTTGAGGATGGAAGCAGGGGCGTACTGACTGTATCTCAAATATCGGCAGGCAAGAAGAATGGGCTGGAGCTGGCTTTGGATGGATCGCTGGCTTCCGCAAGCTGGAATCAGGAGGAACCGTTCCGCTTGAAAGTCGGGTACCGGGACCAGCCATCCTCCATTATCGTTCGCGATCCAGCCCTGGTGGATCAGGAAGTACAGTCCTATGTGCATTATCCGGGCGGACACGAGGAAGGCTGGCCGGATAGTCTGAAAAACATGATGAACCACTTTTACGCTGCGGTTTTGGGAGATCAGCAAAACCGGCATGCCGTAGCCTCGTTTCAAGAAGGTTATCAGCTGATGCTGCTGATAGATGCGATTGTGGAGAGCGGCAAGAGCGGGAAGTGGGTCAAGGTGAAGCAGGAAAGCTAACGCCTCCTGGCGTGGGAATAGCATCACCCGCTAGATACTACTCTGGGGAGGGATGTCTATACGGGAATGGAAAGGCAAGAATCAAACGAAGGAATCACAAACATCAACTATTTAGCATGACTTAGGGGGAACTCGACAATGAAAAAAATGACTGGCATGTTAGTCTTTATCTTGATGCTGGCAGTAGTGGTAACTGGCTGCGGGAACAACGGCGGCGCACCGTCCAACAATGGCGGCGGCAATAATGCGGGAAGCAATGGCGCGGGCAGCAGCGAGGGTGGAGCAAGTGTAGATGAAATTGCCCAAGAAGGTCCGCTTACCATCAATCTTGATCTGCCAGACAATCCGGTGCTTAGCACAGGTCCGAACGGGGAAGAGGCAGTGTCCGCCAAGACATTGATGCTGACTGAGGAAGAGCTTGAAGAATTGCGCGCTGGCAATTACACGGCAGCGATTTCGCTGCACTATGCAGGGAATGACTGGTCGACTGCACAAGTGAAAGGTCTGCAAGCAGCTTTTGCGCGCATGGGTATAGAAGTGATTGCTACAACGGATGCGAACTTCAAGTCCGAGAAGCAAATGTCTGACATTGAGACATTGATGGCCAGAAATCCAGACGTGTTGGTTAGTATTCCGGTTGACGCTGTAACGACGGCTACAGCTTACAAGAAAGTTGTGGAAAATGGCACAAAGCTGGTATTTATGGATAACAAGCCGGATGGACTGGAACACGGCACAGACTATGTAAGCGTTGTTTCCGCGGATAACTATGGCAATGGCGTAGTCGCTGCTCATATTATGGCGGATCAGCTTGGAGGAGAAGGAAATATCGGTGTCATTTATCACGACGCGGACTTCTTCGTAACCAAGCAAAGAACAGAAGCGTTCGAAAAGACGATTGCAGAAGAATATCCGAACATTAACATTGTAGAACGCGGCGGTATTGCCGGACCGGAAGATGGAGAGGCTGTAGCCTCCGCATTGTTGACCAAAAACCCGAATCTGGACGGCTTGTTTGTAGTTTGGGACGTCCCAGCTGAAGGCGCATTGTCTGCAGTGCGTATCGCAGGCCGCGAAGACCTGGTCATTACAACTATTGACCTCGGTACGAATGTTGCCCTTAACATTGCTCAGGGCGGCAACATCAAGGGATTGGGCGCGCAGCTGCCTTATGACCAAGGGGTAGCCGAAGCGATTTTGGCCGGCTATGCGCTGCTAGGCAAAGAAACGCCTCCATATGTAGCGGTTCCTTCCCTGGAAGTAACACAAGAAAATATCTTGGAATCTTGGAAGACAGTTTACTACGAGGAAGCGCCAAATCCGATTCAACAAGCAGCAGCAGCTGAATAACAGCAGCAAGACAGCCGTCAGGACTAACGACGGCTGTCTTTTTTTTAATAGGCGGAAGTGCAGGAATCGTCATGAAGATGGCTAATAAGAAGGGGAGCGGTCTATATTGAAAGCGCAGGCGAAAGGAGAGAATGAACGTGTGTCGAAACATTAAGCCGTTGTTTAATTTTGACCCGCCCGTAACCGAAGAGGAAATACAGTCGGCTTCCTTGCAGTTTGTACGGAAAATATCGGGATTCAACAAGCCATCCAAGGCCAACGAAGAGGCCTTTTATGGCGCTGTAGAAGAAGTGTCCGCGGCTGTACGTCAACTTCTGAACGCACTAGTGACGAACGCGGAACCCAAAAACAGGGAAGTCGAAGCGGCACGTGCGCGTGAACGAAATGCGAAGCGATTTGGATCTGTCTAACAGCCGGATTGGCTCTTGCTTGCAAAACATCCGCAACTCGCAGTTACAGCTGGGAAGCAGCTGATACAGGGTTAACTTCGCTTTCCTTACTCGACTTTTTCCAGCCGTTTCTCCAGCATCCCCCTCCAGCTCGCGGCCAATGCTTCCACGGCCAGCAAGTGGCGGATTTCTAGTTCATCTTCTGGTTTTCGGTACATGATCTGGTTCGCTCTGGCTACGGTCATGTCCGAAGGTCCCGGCTCGACAAGGTTCAATGTATCTGTATGGCTCACCAGCCCCGGCTTCAGCACTCTGAAGTAATAGCCGGTGAATCCCGTCTCCCTTACCCATGCGGGCAGCTCGGGAGTCTGATGCTTGTGTCCCAGTTTGAAGCAGGGTTGACGGGGCTGGCTAATCTGTACAACAGCTTCCCCAAGCTCATAAATATCCCCCAATCGCACATCCTGTTCGGTCTTGCCCTCGGTCGTCAAGTTTTCACCGAACGCCGCCATGGCCAGCTGCGTTCCAAGCCGCTGCTCCCAATAAGCGTAGTGCTCGTAAGGATAGACACAAACAGCTTTATCCGCGCCGCCGTGATGGACAAGATCCGCTTGCGCGTCACCTGCGAAATTCAATGGGCTCAGGTACACATCCCCGTCAGCTGGTTCCTTATAGATGCCGGTGTTCAGTTCTTTGCCTTGATAAACGGTAGTTCGGGGAACTCCGATATTGATGGATTTAATGCGAATGACTTGCATGTTTTCCGCCCACTCCTTTTTCGATTTCCTTCTTATTGGATTCAGCTTGCTCCTCTCGAACTGCGAATCCGGGGCAGCGCTGTGCTGAGAATCCATTTGGTTCTCTCTATTATAAACGAGGAGGAGGGCGCAGGGGGACGAAAAGTGCATGGAATTAGGTGCGGGCCAATGCTTTGCTGCGAACGTGCAGCACGGCATTAGCGCTCAGCACGATTGCAAGCAGCCAAGCGACAAGGCGTACCGTCGGTTCATCCGGCTGATTGATGGCGATGGCAGTGAGCATCCACACAATCGTAAGCATGAAGGGAATATCCCGGTTTGTTTTTCCTGCCAGGACAGCCAGCGCAAAGAGCAGAAGCAGGCCGCAGATGGCCCAAAGCGAAGGAGGCAGCCCCCCTCCGTGCCAGCCGCTTGCTCGCACCGTCATGCTTGCGCTCCATATGAAAATAAAGGAATTCCAGGCTGCATACAGGCTGAACGGCAGCTGTACCCAAAGGCGAACCAAGCTGTCCCGGCTCCAGCTGTTTCTCCCAGGTTGCCCGCCGCCCGCGCGAGAATACAGATAGAGACTGGAGCGCGTTCGCATGTAGACGACGGCGGTTGTCAAAAGCAAAGCCCCGAGCATAAATACAGCGGCCGTGAATTGACCGGAGTACAGCAGAAGCAGCCATAGCGCATGGAACACGCAGCTCCAGGCAAACCACGGGCCGACCTTTCGAATTTCTGCTTTCCGTTGCCATGCCGGGACAAAGGATAGGAGTGTAAATCCGGTCAGACCGATATAAATCAAGCTCAAGATCACAAAACTGTAAGGAGCAGGCGTCAGAATAACGGGATACAGGGTGTAAACTTCCGCCAGGTTCGTGCCGCCGAGCGGCAGCGCGCCCGCATAACCGAGTGTGCACAATAGAAGCGCGTATGTTCCGGCGTTCAACCAACGGTAAAACCGATCGTGCATACAGATCCCTCCCTTAGTAAAACTATATGCCTGAGCTAGAAGGATAACCGTGGCCCAGCTATTCCTGCCAGTTGATAAAAAGGAGTGACAGGGAGGGAGAGTGCCTGGCAATTTCCAGGCTTCGCGAAACTCGGCATGCGGCGCTCTTCGCATCCTCTATCGGGCACATGCCAAATAAGCCGCTTCCCACGGCAATTGCCAAGTGGGAATGCGGCTTTGTGCAGGATGGGGTTGTTACTTTGCTCCGACTGCTTTTTTGCGGCCTTGCGGCACGTCTGGAAGCGCGTTAACTGATACGACTTCATCCGTGCGTTTCTTCGGTTTGCTCCAATACTTCTCGTTTCCGGGCAAATCATCGAACCATGCGGCGTCGTCAGGACAATCAAGCACCATGAACTTGCCGTACTCTTCCTCGCGAGACTGGTGGTACTTTAGATAAGCCTTGCCGTCTTCGATAGCCAGTATTTCAATTTTGCCGGACGTATGGCTCATCGACAGGCGAATGCGCTTGCCGAGTCCGGAAGTATGGGCTTTGGCTCTCTCCACAATATCGTAAACTTCCTTCAACGTAAGGACGAAGGACTTATTGCCGGCGACCGGGCGATTCACAAAGAAGTAGTAGGGCGTCACTCCCGCCCAGGACAGCTTGTCCAATAGTTCGCCAAGCACTTTCGGATCATCGTTGATGCCTTTAAGCACCGGCGTCTGATTGACGACGATGGCTCCGGCTTGGTGCAGCTTGTCGATGGCGAGCTTCGCTTCATCTGTCAATTCGCGCGGGTGGTTGATATGCGCCATGACGTAGATGCGCTGATCGACAGTGGAAAATTCGCGAATGGTTTCGAGAAGCTCCTCGTCCTCCGAGATGCGCATTGGATTGAAGACTGGCAGCTTCGAGCCGAATCGGATGATCTTGACATGCGGGATGGCTCTCAGTCTTTCCAGGATCATGCGAATTTTCGGGGTAGCCAGGATGAGCGAGTCGCCTCCGGTCAACAGGACGTTGTTGATTTCCGGATGCTCGGCGATGTACTTCAAGCCTGGCTCCACATCGGACATCGCTTCCTTGACGTCGTTGCGGAACAGTCTTTTGCGGAAGCAGTAGCGGCAGTATGCGCCGCATACCTCGGATACGATCAAAAGCGCAGTTGTTCTGTACTTGTGTTGGCAGCCCGGCACAACATAGTTCGTATCCTCATCGGAAGCATCCCAGCGCCCATATTCATCAAGCTCTTCCTCATTGGGAATGATGAGCTTTTTTATGGGATCGTTCGGATCCTGCCAATTGATGAGATTCAGGTAATAGTCATTCACACGAAATACGAATTTTTCTGTGATGGTTTTCAGCTTTGCGCGCTCATCCTCGGGTATTTGTGTCAGCTTGTCAATATTGGTCACATACCTTGGTTGCGCCATAAAACCAATCCCTCCTTTTATAATGTTGGCAAATAAATAGTTCAAATCCGGAATGAAGGCGACTTGATTGTGTGCAGCGAGAGGAGGCAGGCAAGGAATAGGGGATGTGCTTGAGAAGAGCACCAATTTAAATTATAGGGGAGATGGACGCATTTCTGAAAGGTGGTATTCGCGCATATATAAGAAATATTTATGAATAAAGGGCGTTGGGCCAGATTAGCCCGGATATTCATACAATCCCTGCTAAATGCTTCGATATGCTCTTCGGCATGAAAGCGTTTTATATGCGCGCATTTTCGTCACGTTGGCGATCTATGGTATAGTGATAGCAGCAGCAAACATGCGTGCAGACTAACGAGGCAAATGATAGAACGGAGTGAAGTGAGCAATGCGTACCTATGATTTTGACAAGCTGCCTGAGCGCAGAGGAACGGCTTCATATAAATGGGATCAGTCGGGAGCGCTGTTCGGCGACCCGGATATTCTGCCGATGTGGGTAGCGGACATGGACTTTCAAGCGCCGCCTGAGGTCGTGGAAGCTATGGTGGAGCGTGCCCGTCATGGTTACTATGGCTATACCTTTCGAACGGACAGCTACTTCGAGGCCATAGTGGATTGGCAGCGCCGTCGCCATGGCTGGAACATTGAGAAGAGTTGGATCAGTTCCAGCCCGGGCGTGGTGACAGCCCTTAGTCTCAGCATTGAGATTTTGAGCGAGCCTGGTGACAAAATCGTGCTTCAGGCGCCGGTGTACTACCCGTTTTTTGATGTGATTCGCATGAATGGCCGCGAGATTGTGAACAATCCGTTGAAGCTTGAGAATAATCGGTTCACTTTTGATCTGGAAGACTTGGAGCGCAAGCTTGACGAGAAGACGAAGGTGCTTTTGCTTTGCAATCCGCACAACCCTGGCGGAAGAGTGTGGACGAAGGAAGAACTCCAAGCGATTGGAGAGCTCTGTGTGCGCAAAGGCGTGAAGATCGTCTCCGATGAAATTCACGGCGATCTGATATACCGCGGCTATAAGCATGTGCCGATGGCATCGGTATCAGAGGAAATTGCGGACCATACGATTACGTGTACCGCGCCGAGCAAAACCTTCAATCTCCCGGGGCTGCAAACCTCGACTGTCATTATTTCCAATTCGGAGCTTCGCCGGAAATATAATCATCGCTTGAAGGCGCTCTCGATCCACATGGAAGGCTACTTCGGTGCGACAGCAGTGGAAGTTTGCTACACCCGAGGGGAACCGTGGCTCGAACAATGCATCGATTATTTGCAGGGCAACCTGGATGAGCTGATCCAGTTCGTGGAGGACCAGTTGCCGCAGGTGAAGGTCATACGCCCGGAGGGCACTTACCTGGTATGGCTGGATTGCCGGGCTATAGCCGAGGACGCGCGCACCTTGAAAGAGATCATGTACAAGGAAGCCAAGGTGGCATTCAACGAGGGTTCCACATACGGGAAGGAAGGCGAAGGGTTTCTGCGCGTGAATATCGCATGCCCGCGTTCGTTAATGCGGGAGGGACTCCGGCGCTTCGCCGAAGCTGTGCGGAACAGGGAAGCCGGACAGTAACGCGCCTAAGCCGATTCAACAAGCGGTCTGATAGCGGGTTGAGCCCTGAGCGGAACGAATCCGGTTCTGGGAAGCGGAATGAACTGCGGACGAGTTATGTTCTGGGAACTGGAACGAATTCAGTCCTGGGAAGTACGAAAATAAGTGGAATAAACGGTCTTATTCGTGGCAGGTGAGGAGAAAACGTCGAATAGGGGAAAATGATGCACTAGCCTTGCATCAATG
>NZ_BOVK01000086.1 GCF_018403685.1 Xylanibacillus composti | reverse complement strand
AAAATAGTTTACAGACTCCACAGCGGCCCGCAGCGTGAATGCGGCGTTATACGAAGCCACCTTGAGCTACTCTCAATTCTTAATTTCCCAGCTTTTATAGATGGTTACTTCAGAACTAATGATATTTGTATTCATCCAATTCAGTGCTTCTAACACCAGTGGAGAAGAATTATCTTGATTTAATAATCCTATGTCTACCCATTCGGCTCCTAGAGAGTCATCAATATTAGGTGAGCGTGTTACATCCCCATCTACGTAGCTAACCTTATAAAATAGTGCAATGTGATGGCAATGCGTATGCTCGTAACCAGACCTTATCCATGGAACTACAAAATCTCTAAATCCAGCATTAGAATGAATCTTTACAACTAGACCAGTTTCTTCGCGGAATTCTCTTAATAATGCTTCAGCAACCGATTCGTTTGGTTCTAAGCTGCCTCCTGGTAGATCAAATCTACCAGAATACGGTCCACCATTCTTATGTATTAGCAATAGTTTTTGATCGTCAGAGCAAATGCCATAAACTCCATGGTGTCTATGCCATATTTCTTTCAATGTCTTTCCTCTTTCCTTTGATTTTTAACAAATAATGCTTCGTGGGTTTCGTATAACGTTCTCGCATTCACGAACCCTCACCGACTTAAGTGACCGAAGGGAACGGCCGAGATGCGGTTAGTCGGTGCAGGGTTGTCACCTGTTTTTGCTTCATCGTTTATGAAAATGCATCAATCACTTCTAATCGCTCCGGACGACCAAGGGCTGCCTGGCCCACTGCGTGAATGCGATATTATGTGTAGTTATTGCCATCTTCGAGTTTTCTTACAACGGCTCTTACCATTGCATTCTCTTTATAAGCTCTTGAATTTGAACAATATGATGTTTGTTGTGCCATATAAATCTTTGAACGGCTACATCTGCCGTTATTAATCCAAGGACATTAGTTCTGAATTTCTTCTCAAAGTCTTCTGCATTCATACCCTCTAGTAACCTACACAATCTAAAATGAATTGCTTCTAATAGAGTAATTGATATAATTACAGGAGTTTCCCTGTAATCATTTAACACAGCCCACAGATCTTCCCGATATGATGTCGCTTGTGGTTCTGTTTCAGTCAACGCTCGCTTAAGTCTTATAAATGCATTCATATCATTATCTGCCATGTGATGAATTACCTGTTG
Organism: Xylanibacillus composti; assembly: GCF_018403685.1. Lineage (NCBI taxonomy): Bacteria > Bacillati > Bacillota > Bacilli > Caryophanales > Paenibacillaceae > Xylanibacillus > Xylanibacillus composti. The sequence continues at coordinate 6,255 of NZ_BOVK01000086.1, read as the reverse complement.
AACCGTCCAACCATTTGTTCGATATGGTACATGTATTTGCTCACCGTTAAGGATCTTGACTGTCTCTTGTAATGTAGGCACTATCCCAGCTATTTCAACTATGTAGTTATTTCGGGTTTCTTCAGTTATTCTTTCTTGTGGAGTAAACACACCGATTGGGTACCGTAAAATTTCTTCATCCACTTCCTGAATCCCCCCTCATTAACAATTGCAATATTTACGCATATCGTTCATGTATTCACGAACCCTCACTTCCTTAAGGCTCCGTAGGAGCCAGCCGCGATGCGGTTAGTCGGTGCAGGGTTGTCGCCACAACTCTGAAATCCCTCTTGGCGACAAAAGGGCCGCTAGCTTCTTTGAATCCCCTACCGGCCCGCCGCGTGAATGCATTGTTAGACGATGTTCTGCCCTCTGCGAAATTCTAACAAAAACTATACTTCGCTAGCATTTCTCCCCATGGAGCTATCCCTATTTCTTGAAACCCGACTTTCTCATATAGATTCTTGGCTTGTTCGTTGTCCGGCTTATAACCAAGTAATAATACATCCTTTCGATCACTCATGGCCTCAACGTCTCGAATGATCAATTTCATAGCTTGTTTACCGTACCCTCGGCTTTGAAACCGCTCATCAATCATGAATCTGTATATCCAATAGTTCAGATCATCTGGATCCACTCCATACATCGAAAATCCAACAAGTTCCTCATCAAAATAGATAGCCTTCATGACAAAGCCAGTTAGAAATTGACACTCAGCAATAGAATACAAATTCGAGGCAATAAACCTCTGTTGTTCAATCTTAGGTTTCAGTTTAATACACTCTTCCCAGTTACTCTGATCAACCGATCTTAAACTAATCAAATCCGGATTCCTCCCATTATAGTAGAGAAATCCTATGTCACGGATTCTCTACTGATTATTTTGACATCACCGACAACGCAACTGTTCGTTTAATATTCATACCACATCACTCCCTTCAAGAATTATATATATTACAAAAATTGCATAAATTTTGTCTAACGTTTCCGTGTTCACAACGTCCCACCGACTTAAGCGAACGACAGCGAGCGGTCGCGATGCGGATGTGTCCGTTGAGTAAACTTCCCTGAAAACTGAGTTACCTTAATTCGAATATGCTTCACTTCCGGCTTCCAGCGGACCGAGGCAGCTTGTCCCCTGATGCTTGAACACATTGTTATATGATATCAGGGGCTTCCCGATTGCAAAATTGTGTAATTGTCTCTAATGCACGTCGATATATTCAGACACACTTGATAAAAGTAGCCCAATCAAGTCTTCATCCATGTAATGATAATCATCAGGGATGTTCAGACAAATCACTTCCTTGCCAACTAAACTTCTGGCGAATTTGTCCTGTATTCTTCTACGATGTTTACTCTCCATCACAAGGATTGGTGCAGGGCTGTCTCCTAATTCCGCTTCATCATGAAAATGCTCCATTCGAATCCGCTTCTAATCGCTCCGGGCGACCAAGGGCCGTCAGGCCCGATACATGAATGCGTTGTTATATGACGTACCCTGCTTCTCCGAGAAAACCTTCAAGTCTATTTTTTACAAATTCCCATTCAGTATCGAGAATACTAAAGATGACAAAATCAAGACCTATAAATTTCTTTCTTAATACTCCTTCTCTTACTGCTCCTAGCCTCTCAATTGCTTTTTGAGATCTTACATTATCAGTCGTTGTAATAATTTCTACCCTACATACTTTTAATTCTTCAAATGCGTACCGTAACAGTAGATATTTAGCTTCCGTGTTCACTTTAGTTCTCCATACTTTAGGATGATACCATGTCCATCCAATGTTTAGATTATTATTTATTTCTGAAATTCTTAGATACTGTGTTGACCCAACGTATTCATTTAGTTGCTTATCATAAACTGCAAACGGAAATTGTTGTTTCGTTTCGCGTGCTTCAATAGCGGAACGTATAAATTTATCCATATCTCTAATCGTATTAATACTACCTGGAAGATACGTCCAAACTCCATTCGCTTGTGAGATGTTAAACAAACTTTCGGTATGTCTTGTTTCCAATGGCTCCAATTCTATTCTTTTGCCTTCCAGTCTATTAAAGTTGAACAATTTTATTAACCACCTTTTTAGGTTTTGGGGTATGTCGTATAACATTTCCATGTTCATGACGTCCCACCACCTTAAGCGAACGATAGTGAGCGGCCGCGATACGCTTAGTCAGTGCAGGGTTGTCGCCTGAATCAGCTTCCTCGAAATTCCTCCGGCGACCAGGGGACTCGGAGAGGTCCGCAGCGTGAATGCATGCATTGTTATCCGAAGAAGCCTTGAGTTTACCCACATTACTTGTTTTTAAAATCCCTTGCTCCATGTATGATCGTTGTGATGATTATACTATCTCCAATAACGTTGTAAATCAGTCTATACCTATGAATAAAAAGTTCCCGCATATTTGGATCGCCCATCTCTGGTACAATGCGTCCTCTATGCGGGAACTCCTCTAATGTCTGCGCTTTGTCCATTACACCTTCGTAAAAAACCAAACCATAATTTGGAGAATCTTCAGCAATATACTCGACAATCTTCTGAAGATCCTTGTATGCGCTCACCGTCCAAATTACTTTTTGAACCATTTATCCATCCTCGCTTTGACCTCATCCGTAGATAACACATTTCCCTCTTCGATATCCTTCAAGCCTTTTTGTATTTTAGACCTTACATATAATGTATACTGTATATCCTCAATGGAACAATCCTCCGGTAACTGATCAATCATTTGTTTTACATCATCTTTTAACATTCATCATCACCTCACTTGGATTATAACATATGCAACAAAGAAAATTCATGTTCTGCTTCGCTCTTTCGGATAACGTTCTGGCATTCACGAACCCTCACTGGCTTAAGAGAGCGAAGCGAGCGGGACCACCGGACTTAGCCAGTGCAGGGTTGTCCGCCTGATTCATCTTCCTCGAAAATCCTCGGGCGGACCAAGGGACGCGACAGCGGCCCGCAGCGTGAATGCGGAGTTATCCGGTGGACTTGCCCTCCTGAATAAACTGTCAAAACAATTTCTATTTATTTAAGGTAATTAATTACCTTATCAAGGTATGTATCTAATGGTTGTGAAGAGTCAACTGTTAAATATTCCACATTTGAAGGTGGCTTCTGACTATTATTGATACTCGCATCAAAGGATTCTTGAGTTGTGCTTTCAAGTTGGCTTATTAATCTATCTCTTGCTTTAAGTCTACGATTTATTTCGGTGCGGTTGTTTAAGTAACACTCTACATACTTGTAATTCACCTTATGTTTACTCGATAGATTTAATCCATTAAAAATCATTTCAGGATACAAACACGGACTGTCAAAAATGACACTCTTCCTCTGTGATAAATAAAAGTCTATTAATTCCCAATCCACAGTGTATGAGAATTTGCCTATAACCCATAGTTCAATATCATGTCCTTCTGCGGCTTTTAATAACGCAGTCTTTGAGGTATCATGATCAACAATTATTGCGCCGGTTATTTGTGCAACTCTTCTAGAAAGAGTTGTCTTCCCTGAACCAGGAAATCCCGACATTTGAAGAAAAAACATCATTTCACCTCGCTACTATTCTTTGCAAGTCTTTCGGATAACGTTCCCGCATTCACGAACCCTCACTGCCTTAAGTGACCGAAGGGAACGGCCGCGGTGCGCTTAGTCGGTGCAGGGTTGTCGCCTGAATCTACTTCTACGAAAATTCCTCTGGCGACCAAGGAGGCCCGCCGCGTGAATGTGGAGTTATCGGATGTCAGTGCCATCATCGAATATTCTAGCCTAACCTTACTTCCATTTGTCCTTACTTAGCATAAAGCGATTAAACTTCTCTTCTTCTATCTCAATCAGCCCGACCTGATCAAATCCTGCTTTCTTTATAACTCTATTCGATGGAATATTGTCGATTCTTGCAATTGCATTTAGTGCTTCTACATCTGAATTCTGGAATAAATAATTAATAACTCCTAGTGTGGCCTGTGTACAATACCCCTTGTTTTGATACCTACTTGCAATTGCAAACATGATTTCTCTGTTAGGCGGATCTATTTCTTCCTTTATTCCGCTGCAACACCATCCAATCAGATCACCTGACGTTTTAGAAATCACAGCCAGTCGTAACCGTAAGTCACCAATTCTTCCACCAGACGAAATTGCTTCTTGGAATTGCTGGTTTTCTGGGATTTCATAGTTTTCCAACCAATTCATTCTTTGCTTCTTTGGAACATCCCAGTCAGGTAAATATTCTTTGACTTCCGGTTCTTGGGTTATAGAATATATACTTTCAATATCATCTAGTACATATCCCCGTAGTATTAAATCGTCACAATCAATACTGATGTTGTTCATAAATTCCTCCATGATAAACTAATTTTGCACTCATTTCCGATAACGTTTCGTATATTCACGACGTCCGACGAAGTCGGATTTGTCCGGCTGCCCTAGCTCCCCTGCCAATATCTCCTGCCGGACCGAGGGCGTCAGCTCCGAAGCGTGAATATGATGTACCCCGCAGCATCTTTGAGTTTATCTTCCAATTGGTTCTTAACTTCCTTCCACTCATCACTGATAATTCTATAGATTATGTAATCTAAATTATGATACTTCTTTCTAAGTATCCCTTCTTTAACAGCTCCTAATCTTTCAATTGCCTTTTGAGATCGGTAGTTTTCAGTAGTTGTTATTATTTCAACTCGATTTACTTTTAGAGTTTCAAAAGCATATTCCAACATCAAATATTTTGTTTCTGTGTTTACTCTCGTTCGCCAAACCTTTGGATTATACCAAGTTGATCCAATATTTAGATTATTATTCGCTTCAGATATCCTGAGGTAACGTGTCGAACCTACAAATTTATTAAGTTCTTTATCATATACAGCAAATGGATATTGTTCTTTGAGTTTTAGTCCTTCTAATGCTTTCATCACAAAGTTTTGCATTTGATCGTACGATTCGATTGTAATGGGGTATTGTTCCCATATGTCTGGTTCTTGAGCAACCTCAAATAGTGAATGTGTATGTTCTAATTCTAACGGAACTAACTTTACTCTTGTTCCTTCAAGACCTGTAAAGGAAAACATTATCATCCCTACCTTTATTGGGGTATATCATATAACGTTCCTCGCATTCACGAACCTCCGTAGGTGGTTGTCGCAGCAACCATATCCTCGAACCCACGTCTGCGACCGAGGGCGTAAGCCAGATGCGTGAATGCGGTGTTTTATGATGGAGTTGCCCTCCTTGACTATGCTTACCATGGTAATTTCCCTTTTTGAGGTTGGATAAACTGTCCCGTTCCTTCAATTGTTAATGTCTTTATGTATTCATAAATGTGACTCGCCGCTTCAGCCGGTTCCATATCAGCATCGCTTGATCTGCCTCTGGTCAACAACTGTCCCGGATGAATAGCGCAAACCGAAATATTCTGATTGAATAATTCTTGACTCAAACAAATGGAAAACATATTTTGAGCTGCCTTTGCCATTCTATATGAATATGAAAAATTCCTCCCAGCGAACTCACCAGATTCCATCTTTGCCATTGAGCCAAGCCTGGAGGAAATATTAATAATCCTTGGATTCGAAGCATTTCTTAAAAATGATACACTTGCTTGCACAACTCTCATGGGTCCTAAACAATGAATATTAAATAAATCATTAACTTTCCCTAGTTTCTACTTGATCTATTTCATGCCCCTTTCCTGAAATTCCGGCATTGTTTATTAGGATATCAATTGAATCGGTGTATCTCCCCAAATATGTTTTAATGATTTCTTTTGATTCATCCTTTGTTAGATCTGCTAAGATTGGGTAACAATTTCGAGGAAAATTTCTCAATAAATAATTTAAAGCTTCCTCTGTCCTAACGACTGGAAATACTTGTTGTTGATTGTCTAAATATACTTTTAATAATTCTAAACCGAGTCCACGATTGGCTCCGGTAATTATCACTTGCTTCATTGAGTCTCCTCCAAATCTCTGCAACCCTTTCATATAACGTTCCCGCATTCACGAACCCTCACCGACTTAAGTGACCGAAGGAAACGGCCGCGATGCGGTTAGTCGGTGCAGGGTTGTCGCCTGATTCCACTCCCCCGTAATCCCCCTTGGCGACCGAGGATGTATCGAGGTCAATCGATTTTAGATTGATCGAAACCGAAGCGTGAATGCATTGTTATCGGATGTTTGTGCCTTCTTCTAGTTCTCTCTCAACAATAATT
>NZ_BOVK01000085.1 GCF_018403685.1 Xylanibacillus composti | reverse complement strand
CATTGATGCAAGGCTAGTGCATCCATTCCCGTTATTTAGGCGAGAAGACCAGCATCCACAGAAATAAGACCCATTTTTCCCGTTCATCCGCAGGTCAGCCTCAGGGTCCTCGGCCAACAGGGTCGGGCGACGCAGTTGCAGCAGCGTTCATACTTGTTGCAGTCCGCAAGCTGGAGGCCAGCTGGCCTCATCGGACATGCCTGATCGCTGGCCCCTTGCCCGGACAGCAAGCGCATCGGCTGCCCGGGCCCCGGGGACCGCCTATACCGTTACATATATAAGCTTGCCAGAAGGATGCCCAAATTTTCCTGATAGATTTCCTCAAATTGCGTGAAGGGCAACGGGTTTGTGCCCCTTCCGGCTTCGATGGTAAAGCCCGGTCTTCTCCACTGCTGAATAAACCAGTCCTTGTAACCGGCGTAGCTGTCAACGAATTGGATCGGCAGGTAGCCGCTGACTCTGGCGAATTCATTCACAAGAACCGCCGATTCGGGCGGCTCCAGGCTCTCGAAGCCCCAGAATATCACTTCTCCCTGGGTATGGAACGCCAGCGCGCGGTGAAAGTCGCTCTCTACAGTCAGCTGCGCAATCGCCTGCGCTTCGGGCTCGGTCAATGGAGCTGCGCCGGGATAATTGGCGGGGGCCGGCTGCTGCTCCCGCCGTTCCGCCTCAATCTCCCAGCCTGCGGGAAATTGATTATTCAAGTCCACACCGCGAATGTTCGCTTTCCATAGCGAGAAATCCGAGCTGCCGTTATTGATGGCAAGAACCTCGCTGCGGTAGGGCTCCTCATCCGGCAACCCGTTCACAACCAAATCAACGCCATCGGGATTCACCATCGGAACGGCTGACAGCGTTGCAGTCGCATACCATTGCCCCATCTGCAGCCCGCGAATCGCCCCTTGGTTCGTGACGGCCAGCAAATAATCATTCAGGAAGCGGATAAGCAGAGGTGTCGTGATCCACTCGTTCGCGTGAAACGATCCATTGACATGAATACGTTTGGCGCCTCGACCGATTTGCACCTCAGGCAGCGGCTTCCCCATCACAGAAGCGCCAATTGTCCGCTGCCGCAGGAAAGGATACACTTCGGACAGCCGTCCCAGGTCTTCGACCATCGCCGCGTAATCATAACGATCCCGTATGCGCACAATCGGCTGCACGACTCTTTGGGGCAGCGCGATTGGCTGGCCCGCATATAGGGAAGCAGGCACTACGCCCGGGTTGGCAAGCAACAGCGCATCCACGGGAAGCCCCTGCGATTGCGCGATACTCCACAATGAATCTCCCGGCTGCACCGTATATACGGTTGGCATGTATCCTGGCACGTCGAGTGTTTGCCCTGGCTGCAGCGACTGCGGCTGTACGGCCGGATTCGAATCTACGAGCAAGACCAGCGGCACTTGAAACCACTGGCTGATTGCCCATAGCGAGTCTCCTGATCTTACGGTAATGCGCAAGCAAACCCCTCCTGTTCCTTCTTGCTCTCACTAGGATATGGGCGCTTGCTCCATTATGTGAATGGCCGTGCGCCCCAAGAAGAGGATGACGCGAACAAAAACGCCGGACAAAGCTGACGATCAGCCCTGCCCGGCATTCTGCCCGTTCGATTGAAGCTGCCTGGACCCAACCGGACCAGGCTCGCATCCAGTTGCAAAGCACTTGCTCTTCACCAGACCAGCACGATCCCGCCATTCGCACCATTGCCTGTCAGCCGTCTGTTCTGCCTCCGGCACGCGGCTTGTTCTGAACGGCCGCCTTCTTCCCCGGCATATTCAGGATGACCATGCCCGCTATGAAGATAAGCGCGCCTACAATAATATAGGAAGTAATCGGATCGTTGAAGATTAGATAAGACCACAAAATACCGAACAGTACCGTCAAATTGCTGACAATGATCACGACCGGAAAGGTGACGCGCCGCAGCGATTCCGCAAACCAGTAAAAGCTCAGGCCCGTAATCGCCCCTAGCGCCAGCAGCGAGAACCACGCCCAGCCGTTAGCGGGAGTTCCGACAAAACCTTCGCCCAATACCGGAATAGGCAAGGCCATCAAGAGCGAAGCGATAAAGAAGGTAGAGAAATTCATATTGCCCGTATCCAGGTCCTTGATCAGCATCTTCTGACTGATGACATGAATCGCCGCGCCGGCGCCCGCCAGCACGAACATCAGCGTAATCATCCCGCTGCCGCCTGACAGCATGCTCAGCGACTGCCCGTTCCAGCTGATCAACAGCACGCCTGCCAGACAAAGCGCGGCCGCCGTCCAGCCGCGCCCGGTCATGCGGTCCTTGAGCAGAAGCACCGAGACGAACAGCAGCACGACCGTCTGAATCGGCGGCACAATAATGTTGCCATATGAATAACCGATCGACAGAGCAATATTCTCAAAGAAATAGTTGCAGGACTTGCCGAAAGCGCCTATCCACACCCATTTCAGCCCTGCGCGCACCTTTACATGTCCATGCCGTGCGTACAAAAACAATCCCAAGAACAGCGCCCCAATACTAAAACGGGCAAACGTGATAATCGTGCTGTCCACCATGCCGGACGCGGCTTTGACCAGCACTCCGACAAAGCTCCAGGCAAGCGTGGCGAGCAGCAGATACAGCAATCCCAAGTTGCAACCTCCTCGATCAGTCCCATGCATGCATGCGGCGCATTCTTCGATTTTTCTACATCCAAGTCGATCGTATCACAAATTCCTCCCGCTTTCGCGCCTGTCCAATAAGTTTATAAAAAAGCCCCCCTTCCAGCCCCAGCACTTCCCATACCACTCTTCCACTGTATAAAAAAAGATGGCCTCCATCCGTCCGGAGACCATCCTGTACCGATTCTTCATGCCAATCAAGCTTGCTCAAGCAAACATGCATAGTGCTGCTACCCTTGGCTGAAATACTCCTTCCTCTTGCACCTGTTGTATCGGGTGACTCTACCCATAATTTTGCTGATGACAATGAGGTAACAGGCCGAATTATTCCTGTCCTTCCTTGGATTGAACCATTTGTTGCATGACAAATTTGCGGTACCGTTCATGTGTTGCCATCAATTGCTCATGCGTCCCTTCGCCCGTAACCGTTCCTCGGGTCCAAAAAGAAGATGCGGTCAGCCTCCATCACCGTGGACAAGCGATGGGCGATCATCAGCGTGGTCCGGCCTTCCATCAGCTTGCGCAATGCTTGCTGCACCAGAGCCTCGGACTCACTATCCAGATGGGGGAGGTCGCTTCATCCAGCAGAAGCACCTTCGGATTGCGCAGCAACGCCCGAGCAATGGCAACGCGCTGCCGCTGACCGCCGGACAGCTTCATGCCCCGCTCCCCGACCAGCGTCTCATAGCGATCAGGAAGCTGCTCAATGAAATCGGCCGCGTTCGCCAGTCGTGCCGCGCGGATGATCGCATCGTCATCCGCCTCCTTCGCCAAGCCGTAGCCGATATTGTCACGAATCGTCCCGGACATCACCGGGCTGTCCTGCAGCACATAGCCGATACCGTCCCTCCACTGCTCCAATGGCAGCGTCCGAATATCTGCGGAGCCGAGCCGGATGCTGCCGTTTGTGGGGGAATAAAATGGCTCAAGCAGCAGGTCCGGTTCTCTATAATAGCACCTGCCTGAATCGGCGACATAGCTGGGCTGCAGCAGTCCTTTCTGTTCATAGAACCGCAAGGTGCGCGGACTTACGCCGGACATGCGAGCAAATTCTCCAATGGACAGTCGCTGCCATTCTGTCATCCTAATCCCCTCCTTTGTCTCTATCATAGAACTTGACGTAACGTCAGAAGCAAGCTGATATTTCTATGCATGTCCCTAGCAGACGCATAGTCTGTCAAGACTTGAACATACTAGAAAAAAAAAACAACGGCAGAGGTGAATAGCATGGGTTTGTTCAACGCGTTGGCAGAGTGGAGAGAAGCCAGTCACGAGAAGAAGATTGCCAGAAACCGGGAGCGCGGCACTTGTCCAGCGTGCAGGGGACAAGGGTTTTATCCGTTGGCCGCAAGCGAGTACATGGCCTTCCATTCCGCTGATGCCTATACGTGCCAGCACTGCAGCGGCAGCGGGCTTTATGCGGACTGGGAGCGGTATCAAAGTCAATTTTAATTGGCTGCGCTGGCCACAAAGCTGTAAAAAAAAGCCGGAATATCCCCCTGCTTGCGGGAGACTCCGGCTTTCTTGCAGTCTTATTTCTGAACAGGCTGCGCCTGGTCTTCCTTGAACTTGAAGCTTCTCGCCGCATACAGGAACGGCGTCCCGACTATTGACACGACGAACTTGATCAGATAGGTGGTCAAGAATATTTGCCACCAGATTTCCCACGGATAAAGCGTGGCGAAAGCAATCGTACAGAAGATAGCCGTATCCATCAGCTGACTAATTATTTTGCTTCCGATATTGCGAATATACAATTGATGCGACTTCGGGAATATGCGCCTCAGCATGGAGAATATGCGTACATCCAACAGCTGACTGACCAAGTAGGCGGTCAAGCTGCCTAACGCGATCTGCGGCATCAGTCCGAACAAAGTTTCGAACGAGGCCTGTGCAATGTCCTCCCCGTGAGGCTGGAACTGGATCGCCATCTGCATGATGATGATCGTCATAAGCAGCGTGAAGAAGCCGAACCAGACAGCCTTCTTCGCTTCCTTCACACCGTACTTCTCATTGAGCAGGTCGGTCGTCAGGTAGATGGTGGCATACATCGTATTCCCGAGCGTCATGACCAAGGTCGCCATTTCAATGGTTTTTACTACCTGGATGTTCGCGAGAATCGTCGCTGCCCCGATCCAGGCATAGAGGCCGTTTTTGCCAAATAACCGATAACAGATCAGAAACATGGCGAAATGGACGAGCACAAAGGCAACGCCCCAGAGCAAATTATGCATTTTTCATTCCTCCTAGTTTTGATAACGCGGGATGGTCTCGAACCGCGGCTCCTAAATGGAACTGTTCCATTGTAGCATGTGCGGCCGGACTAGGCTAGTCCTCACTGCGATGCATGGCGATGTGCCCGCATTCACGAAAAAAAACGCTGGCTTTCGCCAGCGCTGCTGCACCCTCACCTCTGTATTTTTCTGTCCATCCTCGCTTTATTGCGGCATATTTTTCCCATAGTAAATCTCGTTCATTTCCTTAGTCAATCGCTCGATAATCACAGCCTGCTCTTCCTCTGACAGCTTGTCCTTCGTATAGCCGAACAAATAATTGTTCAGATCGAATTTCTTCAGCTTGCACTTCGTATGGAAAATATTCTCCTGATACACATTGACATCAATCATATCGTACTGCTCGATCACTTCTTCCGGAAGGAAGTTTTGGATGGAGTTGATCTCGTGGTCAATGAACAGCTTGTGTCCGGTAATGTCACGGGTAAACCCCCGCACGCGGTAATCGATTGTCATAATATCGGTGTCGAAGGAATGAATCAGGTAGGTCAACGTTTTGAGCGGGGATATCTCCCCGCAGGTCGAAACGTCGATATCCGCGCGGAACGTGCTGATTCCCTCATCCGGATGATATTCGGGATACGTGTGGACGGTAATATGGCTCTTGTCCAGGGCAATGACGACGGAATCGGGCAGCGGTCCCGGCGATTCCTCGAACGATTCGCGCGGCTCCTCTTCGACTGGACCCTCCGAGACGAGCAGCGTCACGCTCGCGCCCTGCGGCACATAATCCTGCTTCGCTATATGCAGCACATGCGCGCCAATCAGCTCCGCCACCTGCTGCAAAATATGGGAGAGCCGGTCCGAATTGTACTGTTCGTCAATGTAGCGAATGTACGCTTCCCGCTCTTCTCTGGACTGGGTGTAGCAAATATCATACATATTGAAGCTGAGCGATTTCGTCAAGTTATTGAAGCCGTGCAATTGGAGCAACTCTTGCGGTGTCAGGCGCATGGCGCATGTCCCCTTATGCGTGCGTATTTTGTGCTTCTTCCACAAGTTTTCCCGAATCACAGGCGGCTATTCCTCTGAATCTGGCTCTCCTTCCATGAAGTGCTTCCTCCTGCGCAGGTATTCTGCCTGTATAATGATTGTTTTGGAGAAAAGGAGGGTGAGGCACTATGTCTGTTCATGCACCGGGGAAAAAGAGACTCGAAGAGCTGGCGATATTAAGAGGATTCGCCTGCCTGGCAGTGCTCGTCATGCACGCGGTCAACCGCAACAATGCCAGCATGCTGCTCCCCGAGCTGGAGAAGCTGGCGTTGTTCGCGACCCCGCTGTTCGTCTTTCTGGCGTCCTTCCTGCTGTTCTATTCCTACCCGGACAAGCTGCCGGAGCGCTTCTTGCGCAAGCGGTTGACTTATATTGCAATCCCGTATCTGTTGTGGAGCTTCATCTATACGACCTATTCGCATATCTACCACCGAGGTGCGCTGCCCGGGCTGAAGGACCTGGTCATTCAAGCGGCGACAGGGCAATATCACATTTACTTTATCCTGATTATTGTGCAGTTTTATTTGCTGTTCATGCTGATCCTTCGCCGGAGGTGGGCTGGGGCGCTCACCGCATGGCCGATGGTGGCGGCGGCCTTTGTACTGAATGCGGGCTATCTCTGGGGATTTGCCGCGACCTCGGCGCCGTGGCCGTCTGCGGCCTTTCTCTGGGACCGCTCCTACTACTTGCTGTTTCCGGCATGGGGCTTTTATTTCCTGGCCGGCGGCGCCTTGGCCCGCCATTACGAGCCAGCCATGCGTCTGGTGCAGCGATACAAATGGGGGGTTCTCGCTGTACTGGCGGCGGCAGCCGGACTCGTGCTGCAAATGAATGGACCCGTCACCTCCAAGCGCCTGGAAGTACTGATCTATACAGCAGCCGTCATACCGGTGCTGTTCTGGGCGGCACGCTCCGTGCGGGGCCGGGCGCACTGGTTGCAGGTGATTAGCGCCTATTCCTTCGGCATATACTTGAGCCACCCTCTCTTCTTTCGGCTAGCTGGCAGCTGGTTCTCTACCGCGCATCCTTGGCTCTACTTCGCACAAGCTCTCGTGGTGCAGGCAGTCGGCGGCTTCCTGCTCACTTGGCTGGTGTCGCGCCTGCCGTACGGTTCTCTGCTCGTAGGGAAAGTCCCGGGTGTGCGGGGCTGGCCGCGGCGGAAGCGCAGCAAGAAGCTTGCGGAGTGCAGTACAACCGCGTCTGCCGCAAGCTAGTTTCGGGGCGCGGGGCGGATGTGCTGCCCTGCGCTTCGCGAACACGGAGGCCGGGGATTGGTCCCGGGTGTGCGGGGCTGGCCGCGGCGGAAGCGCAGCAAGAAGCTTGCGGAGTGCAGTACAACTGCGTCTGCCACAAGCTAGTTGTCGGGGCGCGGGGCGGATGTGCTGCCCTGCGCTTCGCGAACACGGAGGCCGGGGATTACGCGGTCCACTTAACGGAACATATCCAGGCAGTTGGCGTGTGATGTGCCGGAAGCGGCAGCGCTCATTTTCTCTTCTTAGCAGATAACGGGAAAATGTGGACTTATTTCTCTCATTTAACCATGTTATTGGAAGATAACGGGAAAATACGGTCTTATTCACACGTATCGATCGTGTCGAGCTGCAGAACTTGCCATATAAGACCCCTGATTTCCCTTATTTCGTGACATCACCGCATCCAGACAAAATAAAGCCGCAAAGTTCCGCTATTTCGCAGCCGACTCCTGCGCCTTGTGATGTGGGAGGCATGGGCACTGACATCCTGCCACAAAGCTGCGGCAGCGCGGTGCCGTCCATGCAGAACGGCATAGTCGTCAAACCAGGCCTTTTGCGTACCGAGCAACAACCCGGTATGCATGCTCAGCGGAAGCTTGCGGCCAATTCCTATCTCTTGCTTCTTAGCCCATAGCAGCCGCAACTTGTACAGCTCGGTCAAGGAATTGTTCGATCTCTTCTCTCGTTTTGCGCAGCTTGCTGACGAACCGCACGAGTTCCTGGCCTTGCTTGAAGACGACGAAGCTCGGAATGCCCAGAATGTTATGCCGTTCGCATACATCTGGGAGCTCATCCCGATCCACGTGCACGAATTCCAGCTGTCCCTCATACTTGCGTATCACGTCATCCATAAAAGGATCAATATAATGACAATCCGGGCACCAAGTTGTCTTGAAGACAACCACCACCGGGTGATCGCCTTGAATCGCTTGCTCAAATTGAGCTTCATCTTGAATAGTTCTCATTGACCTCCGCCTCCTTATCCAATTTTCGAGATATACGTCTTAGTATTCCTTATAGGGCGTCCTATTTAGATTGAAACCGTCATTCACTTGAAATCATCAGGCTCGCGAGATAACCGTCATATTCACTTGAATCAGCAAGCTTGCGAGAAAACTTGAAAATCAGCAGGTTCGCGGGAAACCGTCATTCACTTGAAATCATCATTCACGCGATAAATCATCATCTTGCTCTCGAAACGATCATGCGCGCTTGAAAAATTCATACTCCCGGGACCACGTCATGCTATCGCCGGGAGCGAGCTGGATGCGGACAAACATCTCGGGGCTCACAACATAGCCTCGTCCCCACAGTGCGAATCGATACAATGGCGCATGCAAGATTTCTTTCATGCCAATGCCGCTTCGCTTGTGCGTGAGCGTCCAGCTCTGGCTCTCCCCGCCAAGACCAGTGTCAAGCCGCAAGTAGAAATCCCGGTCCGGCTGTTCACGCCAGGACAGCTTCGGTCCTTCCGCTTGAAAGACTGGTTGAAGCTCGCCTGCCTGCTTCAGATCGAACGGCAAGGTCAGCTCATAATCAGGGCCTACCGGTTCCCCGTTCAGATGAATGAAGTTATGGCCATACTCATCTGTTGCAATTGCATGTTCCCCCACATTATCCAGCTTGTAATCGATACGCAGCCGATTGTCTGCAACCGATACGATTTTGCTCAGACGGGCCGCATAACCGCGGCAGTCGCGGGGCTCCGCCTCGAACCGCACCCGATCCTCTGCCTCCTGGACAGCGCTCATGGCAAAGGGCTCCACTGGCTGCGGCTTATAGAAGTTATAGTCCCCATCATCCTGCCGTGTAATCAAGCCGACTCCGAGCTTTGGAAACTGGCCGCCTACGGGACAATCGGCATAGCCGATGGCTTGCTCGATCCCGAATTCATTGCAGAGGCCATATCCGCCGGAGCCTTGCCCGGGATCGGTCGATTCCACGGAAGCGAAGCTGAATTCGCCATCCAGCACGATGGCCGACACCCAGCCGGACCAATCGAATCGGGAGCCTCTATAGACCGTACCCGGCCGTTCAAGCTCAACAGCCAACCGATCGCTTCTCAATAGCAGCTTTTCTTTTTCCACTTAGTCACGTTCCTTCCCCTCTTGATAGGCGTCCTTGGCCGCCTGCACGATACGTTCGAATACATCCTCGTGCTCGTCGATATACGCATCCAGCGCGTCGATTTCCTCTTCCGGTCCAGAATCTCGCTGGAAGTAAAGCGCGTAACCCCAATCCTTCATGTTCTTGCTGTCTACTATGATTTCGTACGGCTGCTTATGGCCTTCTACCCGTACATACACTTTGCCTACGAACCGTTTATCCTCCGTGCGTTCCATACTGGCCTGCTCGATGTGGATTTGCATTGCCATTGTCCCTCCGCTTGTTATTGGACTTTTCTTCCTTCCATTGTACTGCAAAACTGTCGCGCGAGGAAAGGCTGGTCGGTCATGCACACCTTATAGGTTATTGCGCAACCCTGTCGTTGGGCCGTTCATGCACAAACTATTCCATTCCGGGGCCAACTCCTTTACTGCTGTCCATCCAGCACCAGCACCCAGTCGTTGTCCCTGCCGCGGGATGGCGCTATGAACGTGCGTTCCCCGTTATTGTCGCAGGCGCCTGCTTCGATGAATTCGCCGGTGCGCGGATTGAACCAGGCAGCCTGCACAGTGCGTCCTGAAATTTTGTCCAGCACGACGCGACAGGGCAGGCCGTTCGGCAAGTAAATCATGGCATAGCTGCGGCCTCTCGTGGCGACCATGTAATTGGAGCCGGTGTAATTGGCAGCCAGCAGGCTCTGGTCAGGCACGCGTTCCAGGAAGGGACGGGACTCCAGCAAAGCCCGCGCATGCTGCATCTGCGCGGCGCCGGGACGATGCAGCGCTTCCTTCCAATCCATGATGAAATAATCGGCTGGGTCGGTCGTCATCGACCAGATGGAGTGGTGTCCGTAAGTATGTCCGAACGCCCCTGCGAACAAAGCGTAATAAGCGGCCTTGCGCACATCCGCTTGATCGAAATAGCCATTGTCCGCTTGAAAGCCCCGGGGGTGGTCTTCATAGCACGGCTCTGCATCCAGCGTTGGCTTAATCGGGGTGCGGGCGTAATCCTGGGCTACCTTCTTGTAGTTGTCCCGCTCGCCGTCCCCATGGCTGGACTGGATCATATTGAAGCTAAGCCACTCTTCCTCATGAACATGCAGCGAAGAGGATTCGTCCCCCTTCGGATGGAAGGTCATCAAGTGCCGTCCCCCGTCTCCCTGCCGAATGCCTTCCGCCATCTGCTGGATAATTTCGAAGTGCATGCGAGTGTGCAAGGGACGATCACCGCCCATGACCCATACGATGTTCGTGCGATCCTTGTACCTCTCACCCAGCCATTGACCGTACATGCGGGCGTTGTCCCGATTGAAAATTTCCGGTCCTTTTCCCCACATCAAGTTGTACTTGTCGCCCCAAGTAGGGAGCAGCGCGATATACAAGCCGAGGGAAGCGGCCGTGTCCACGATGTAATCCACATGCTTCCAGTAATCATATTCCCCGCCGATGTCCGGCAAGGTCGGATCGTACTTTCCAGCGGCATTCTTCTTCAGCGGCCGACGACCGTAAGCGTTGTCTGTCGACAGCCCTTCCAGCTCCGCTAGAGCCACCGCTTGAATGACCGTGAACTTCAGTTCAGCGCGGTTCTGCAGGTACAGCCGCGCCTCCTCTCGATCAAGCTTATGGAACAATTCCCATGCCGTGTCTCCCAGCCAGAAAAAAGGCGTCCCGTCCTCCTGCACCAGAAATCTCCGATTCTCGCTAACCTGCAATAATGGAAGCTTGCTCATGGCCGATGTTCCTTTCTTGTTGGAAATGTGTCTGTCTTACTTCCATGGCCGAAACTTGGTTTCCTGCCCGGGGGCATGGAAAGGGAAATCCTCATAAAAAAACCTGCTTCTCCTTAGAGGATAGGCAAGAAGCTGTCCCGGGAAGGAACAGCTTCGGAAAGGTCGAACGAATGCCGATATGCTCAGGTTACTTCACCTGTCTGTCAGCTCAATAAAAAAAAGGAAATCTGAGCGATATACCAGTCCGTGCGTGGGGAGAGCCGCGATAAGTCCATGACGGGCGCCGTCGTCTCATCGGGAATCTCCGTTATTCAGCGGCTGATGACGATTTCCCTGGGCGGCTGTTTCGCATCGCTGGCAGAACGGTCGTCTGGCTGTCCGTCAGCCATGCTTGATAGTCGGGCGTCCCTGCCGCATAGATGGCTATCTTCCCTTGTTCGTTGTAGTGGACGCCCCATCCGTACTTCTTCGGCAGCATGGAAGCGCGCAGGCAAGGATGCTTCTTCGCCAGCAACTGTTCGCGGTAAGCCTCCCCTTGTTCTTCCGGCACCTCATCGCGACGGCGATTCACTTCAAACAGCAATTCATCGTGAGTGTAGGTATACGGCGCTCCGGTCAGGAGCTCATATTGCAGCAGATGAATCGGCTTGAGCTGTCTGTTCGACGCGGGCACCACGCCGGAAGCTGTCGGGCAATCCTCCGCAATGCGTATAAAGGTATTCACGTAGGTCATGAAGAATCCCTCTCTTCTGTCAGCGATTGATAATGGGATGCGATGCCGGAAGCGACTTCAACCATACGGTGAACCATTCCGTGCGCATTCTCTTCAACAATGCCGTGTACAAGTCACGTTGGTTTTATTTTGTATGGGAAACTGCAATAAAGCAAGAGATTCCGGGCTTCCGTCATACAGCTGCCTGCGGGTGAAGTCTGCTTTGTTGGCTGGAAGCGGCCGTCGCCTGTTTTCTCGTTCGCTCCCTATTATAAAAAAACTTCACTGACAGACAGCGTCAGTGAAGGAGTCTTTTCAGCATATGTGATCGTGCGGGGGCGCAATCTGCGATCAAACGAGCATGCCCCCTCTCGCTGCCCCGTCCTCCGGCCTGTCTACACGCGGTACAAGCCGTACTTGGACAGGGAAGCCGGGACCTCCCTTTCCGCTGTCAGGCCGCTGTCCTGTGCCCGAACGGCCACATCCACGAGCCAGCGGGTGAAGTCGGCGACGTTCATGGTCGCCATTTCTTCCAGACTGAAAAAACCGGCGGCGTCTACTTCTGCATGGTCGGGAGTCGGCTCGCCGCCGATATATTCCATCGCGAAGGCGATGTACAAGTTATGGATCGCGCGCGGCTGGTCGCGAACGGCCACGATACCCGTGACGCGAGCGTCCACGCCCGATTCCTCCCGCACCTCGCGGCGTACGGTCTCGTCAATCAACTCATGCTGCTCGATATAGCCGCCCGGATTCGTCCAGTATCCCTTGCCCGGTTCCTGGGCGCGGCGAACAAGCAGCAGCTTTCCTTCCTTGATCACAAGCGCTCCCACGCCGACACTGTAATTTCCCCAATGCACATAGCTGCATGCAGAGCAAGCCTGGCGCGGGTCGCCGTCGATTACTTTTTCAACAAGCGGATGCCCGCAGAGCAAACAATATTTCGCTTCCATATGATGACCTCTTTGCTGTTAGAATGATGATGACTGTCGGGCACATTATACTGCTGCCATCTGCAATTGACAAGCTGCTCGGCCGCTGACCTGTTCCTCATTTGGATGCGCCTCCTCTTGTGGCCAGAATCGGTCAACCAACATGGTTATGCTGCCCAGTTCCGGGTTTTGCCTTCGCTTCGCAAGCTCCTCCGCACGTTGCACGATGCATGATGCGTCAGCTGCGCCCTACCGCCAGCCTTCGTGTGCCGGAGACTTTTACTCAATTGGCCGGGTGCATTGCCAGCGCATAGAAAACCGCCGTCTCGGCAGTCATCCCTGCGAGCGGCGGCTACTTGAATTGTGCGTATTAGCATTCATTTGCTTCGGAACAGGCAGCAACTGGTCTTGCAGCAACCCGGCATGCAATCTGCAACCGGCTTGTGCGGAATTCTAACGGAAGTGAGGAACACTAATGCGCGTTCTGGCCGACAATCGAAATGCTAACGGAACCAGGAGGCACTAATGGCGGGAAAACTGGCGTTTTTTCCGCTTTTCCTCAGAATAAGAGCTCCTGATTCCGTTAGAATGAAAACTGAGCGGAAATCAAGCAATTAACGTCTGTCAGTTCCGTTATCATCCGGCCCATCATCCGGTCAAGCGCGATTCTCCATTGGTTCTAGCTTGCCTAGCGACTCCTGTTGTCCGTGATCCCAGCTGATCTCCAACCAGACCCGTCAGGCGCCTGTCAGTCGAGCTGTCATGCCGGGAGCCTCCCACGGTGCCTGTCAGTCGAGCTGCCATGCCGAGAGCCTCCCACTGGGTGCCTGTCAGTCGAGCTCCTATGTCGGGATCCTCCCACTGGGCGCCTGTCAGTCGAGCTGTCA
>NZ_BOVK01000084.1 GCF_018403685.1 Xylanibacillus composti | reverse complement strand
CGAATGCCAGGATCAGCGTTACCGGCTGGTTGAAGCCGTCTGAGACGTTCTTCACAATCTCGTAGATCGGGCTGGCCAGCACATCCCTATCCGTCAGAAGGCGCTGCGCGTCCAATACTTCCTCTATCGTTAGTGTTAGTTCCTTATCGAAAGCGCCCTCCGGAATAATGACGGTAACGGCATCTCCTAAGCTAACCTCACCCGCCCTGCATGCGGGCAAGGTCAATGTGCCATCTGTGGAGGTGGCTTTAGCATCGCATGATGGGGAAGGCGCTCCTCCACCGCTGCCCCTGCTGCCCCGATTGTTCGCTGTCCATTGCGCGTACACGGTGATGTCTGCGAATACGGCAGTTGCGGCATCGAACGGATCGCCTTGACCATCGGCTTCCGTGTTCCAGCCTGTGAACGTGTGCCCCGCACGCGTCGGCGGCGTCGGCAGCGTTCCCACGTTCCCTCCGTATACGACCGCCGTCACTGTCGGAGTCGCCTCCGTTTCTCCGCCGTTCTTATCGAACGTCACGGTGAAAGTCGGAGTCGCCTTCCATTGCGCATAAACGGTAATGTCTGCGAATACTGCCGTTGTCGCTTCGAACGGATCGCCTTGACCATCGGCTTCCGCGTTCCAGCCTGTGAACGTGTATCCCGTTCGAGTCGGCGGCGTCGGCAGCGTTCCCACGTTCCGTCCGTATACAGTCGTCGTTACCGTCGGATTCGCTTCCGTTTCTCCTCCGTTCTTATCGAACGTCACGGTGTAGGGGATCGCCTCCCATTGCGCATAAACGGTTAGACTATCGGTTACCGCTGTTGTCGCTTCGAACGGATCGCCTTCTCCGTCCGCTGCCGTGTTCCATCCCGTGAATGTATATCCCGTTCGAGTCGGGGGAATCGGCAGCGTTCCCACGTTCTCTCCGTATAAGACCTTCCCTGCCGCCGGATCGGCTTCCGTATCTCCTCCGTTCTTATCGAACGTCACGGTGTAGGGCACCGCCTCCCATTGCGCATAGACGATTAGACTATCGGTTACCGTTGTTGTCGCTTCGAACGAATCGCCCCTGCCATCTGCTCTCGTATTCCATCCTGTGAACGCATATCCCGTTCGAGTCGGGGGAATCGGCAGCGTTCCCACGTTCTCTCCGTATAAGACCTTCCCTGCCGCCGGATCGGCTTCCGTATCTCCTCCATTCTTATCGAACGTCACGGTAAAGGGGATTAAAGCTTGGCCGTATTCATTCCGTCCCCACCCTACAACGGTGCCGTCCTCCTTCAATGCCAGAGAATGGTCATTTCCCGCTGCTATCGCCACCACACCGGACTGCGCTTCCACTGGCACTGCCGTCTGCCACCACTCATTGGATCCCCACGCCACAACAGTGCCATCTTCCTTCAGTGCCAGAGAATGAGTACTTCCCGCTGCTATCGCCACCACGCCCGACTGCGCTTCTGTCGGCACCGTCGCTTGACCTTGCCCATTCGCTCCCCAACCCACAACGGCGCCGTCCTCCTTCAGCGCCAGAGAATGACCATTTCCCGCTGCTATCGCGACTACACCGGACTGCGCTTCTACCGGCACTGCTGTCTGATTATATAGATTCCATCCCCACGCTACAACGCTGCCGTCCTCCTTCAGCGCCAGAGAATAATCAAATCCCGCTGCTATCGCCACCACGCCTGACTTCGCTTCGTCTGGCGGCGTCGATGAACCAGCAAAATTATCTCCCCAACCCACAACAGATCCATCCTCTTTCAGCGCCAGAGAATGTCTGTATCCGGCAGAAATCGCCACCACGTCCGACTGCGCTTCTGCCGGCACTATCAATTGACCAAATTGATTGCTTCCCCAACCCACAATGGCGCCATTCTCTTTCAGCGCCAAGGAATAATTCCATCCCGCTGCAATCGCACTCACCCCGGACTGCGCTTCCGCCGGCACCGTCGCTTGACCTTGCGCATTCATTCCCCAACCCACAACGGAACCGTCCTTTTTGAGCGCCAAGCTGTGAGCAGCGCCCGCTGCAAGCATCACCGTGCTGCTGCCGATGTTCACAGGCGCACCGTATGCCGAGCCGGCATGGAATGGCGCCATGATGCTTGTCACCATCGCGAGCAAGCTTATCGTCTGAACGAACTGGCGACATATCCTCTTATACCTAAAACGCAACCCAATCATCCCGAATCCTCTCTTTCGGATATTGACTCTCGGTGATCGCCGATGCAGTCGGATGCCAGCTGCTAGTCTCGCAGTGATCTCCCCGCCAACCTCTGCTTATTCCGAGAGACTATGAAAGCGCCATTATCTCAACCACGCAAAACTATAATTCATACACAGATGTATTTATTTTAACAGGGCAAAAAAGTACCGTCAATACGTGTCGTTTCAACGGTGCTTTTCGCTTGTCATTTCAGCAGCTTCATGAATCCCGAAAGCAACGTGTCCGGGTCAAACTCTCCAAATAAAAACGTAGTCGCTGA
Source organism: Xylanibacillus composti (assembly GCF_018403685.1). Classification (NCBI taxonomy): domain Bacteria; kingdom Bacillati; phylum Bacillota; class Bacilli; order Caryophanales; family Paenibacillaceae; genus Xylanibacillus; species Xylanibacillus composti. Next base: position 705 of record NZ_BOVK01000084.1, on the reverse strand, counting down.
GTAGCCTTCGGCAAATGCCCACATTTGAGCGGCGACCTGGCGGCTGTCTGTATCCTTCGAAATCCAGCCCCCCTCTTTCAAAACATCGACAAACTCCGCAATCTCTACGATCCATGCCCGATAGTGCTCCCTTAGCTTGCTGCGGGCTTCCGGATCCTCCTTCGTCTGCATGTAGAAATCGATTAGAACCATGAACCATTTCCGTTGATCCTTCATTCTGCTTTCCAGTTCATGCAGGCACTTGGCCAATACTTGCTCCAGCGTTGTTTCTTCTACCCTGTATTGGCGGGGAACTTCAGTCCAACCGCTCCTAAGGCTGGCGCGCAGTTCCAGTATTCGAAAGAACACCTCCTCTTTCGTCTTGAAATGAAAATAAAACGCGCCTCTCGTGAATCCGGCACGCTTCACAATATCTTCAATCCTTGTCGCCGCAAAACCCTTTTCCAAAAAGCAGGCCAACCCCGCTTCGATCAATTGTTTGAGAGTGGCTTCCCTCTTTATTTGAAACTTGTTTTTGCCCAATTCGCTCGCACCTTCCTATATCGGACTAGAATGACTGGTACCAAAACGCAAACAGGATACTCCTGATTGTGCGCTTCGTAAGTACATTATAAATACTTTATGTTACATTTTGAAGGGTGCGGCAACACGATGAAGGAGGCTGCCCCTTAGTTGAGCAGCCTCCTTCCTGACTGAACGCACCAT
>NZ_BOVK01000083.1 GCF_018403685.1 Xylanibacillus composti | reverse complement strand
GCCGTGAGGGTTCCGGCGAATGGTTCCGAGAAGCAAAAGAGGCATTCCGACAGCTATGCGGACGGGTTTGACGAGCTTTTGAGGTGAAGTGGTGATTGGGGATGGTGTGGTTGGGATGGTTAGTGGGCGAAAGGTTGCGTACGGACGGATTCGCTGCATCTGTTGAGGCTTCGCATGGGCGAACGGTGGAAAGAAATCCTTTTGGTGCTCTTACGGTTGTATCAGCGGCTATTTGGCCTTTTTTCGACTGTTGCAAATTCTAACGGATGCTGTAGAGCTTATTTGCCTATTCTGATGGGCTTTGACCGATTTTAAGCGAAATAGGCTCGCTGACATCCGTTACAAATTTATCCCGCCTCATTTGTCATAAATAGCGGCTATGGCAACCGTTACAGAACGAAATTAGTGTGTCACTCTCATCTATTTTCAACGGTTCAGCGAAAACAACTTGCAAACAGGAACTAGCTGGAGGCATTTGCAGACCGAGCTGGCGCAAACGCTCGTACTTCCGCACAAAAAGAAGAAGAACCCCGGAGGGTTCTAATATGGTATAATCTAACTTGTAAAGCAGCTTGTGGTGATCGGCTTCCTCCCGAAAGGACGGAGGCTATTGGATAGTTTCTATACATGCAACGTACAACTCATGAATTATCTGTAGTCGAGAATGACAGCAAATTCATAATGATCAAGGTTGTGAAATCAAATTCATGTTGCGATCCTCGATAACGTCTTATTCACCGATACAATTTGGAGCTCCCAATTTAATGTACCAGGAATTCACTCCTGCCACACCGCTCCTTCCCTATATTGATTGTTATTGGATGGTAATGGGTGGAAAGCTCAGAACGACTCAGCAAAGCACTCTAAAGGTGTTGCCGGATGGATGCATCGACATCGTTTTTAGAAAATGTCATTCATCCGGATATGTGGGGACCCTTACAGGCGTTATGAGCGAATATATGGATGTGCCGATAAGCGAAGAAGTGTTTTTTATAGGGGTTCGTTTCCGTCCAGGCGGCGTGCGTGCAATTTTTCAAACAAATGTTGATTTATTCAGCGGACAAAGAGTGCATTTTTCAGATTTGAATACAACATGGACGGAACTGCAGGAAAGATTAAATGGGAATGAATTCCAATGCATGGATCTTTTGAATCGATATTTTTTAGCAACGATCAATAAAAATATAAACGTACAATTTAGTACCCACATGGCAAATATATTAGACCAAATCTACCATTATCAGGGCAATGTTACAATCCAACATTTAGCGAGAAGCGAGGGTTTGAGTACGAGACATTTACAACGACTATTTTACGAATGGACAGGGCTCAACCCCAAAACGTTTTGCCGAATTGTTCGTTTTCACTATACACTTAAGCAACTAAGCAAAGGTACATTTAGTTTGGATGGATACAGTGATCAAGCTCACTTTATTCGGGAATTCCGAGCCTTGTCTGGAGTTACTCCTTCACGGTTTATGTCCGATTTGTTCAATACACAAACGATGAATAGGATTAAACTATATGAGAATGAACGATTATGAAGGAAGGTGATCTAGATGAGACTGGACAACGTGCGGTTGCTTGTCTCTCGTTTCGACGAATGTTTGATTTTTTACAGGGATGTGCTCGGATTAAAGCTGACCTGGGGAGAGTTGGGGGGCAACTATGCCAACTTTGATACGGGGGATGGACTAGGATTAGGTTTGTATAAAAAAGAACTAATGTCCGAAGTGATAGGTACTACGAAATTACCCGTACGTTCTGAATCCCAGGACACATTTGTATGTATCTTCGAAGTGGACGATCTAGAACAAACGGTGAAAAACATTGAAAACAAAGGCGGGAGATGTCTGACGGAAATTCAAGATCGACCGAATTGGGGGATACGAGCCGTTCATCTGCGTGATCCCGATGGCAACCTCATAGAACTGTATTCAGAATTAGCAGCAGAAAAGTGGAGTGAAGACTTAATTGAATTAAGTAAAAGGTATGAATGATTATACTTTACGGGAACCTTTCGGGGTTCCTTTTCTTTTTGTTCAGAAGTACGAGCATACGCTCGGTTCACTCTTTCGTTGAAACCACTTCCAGCGAGTTCCTGTTTGCAAGCTGTTAGCGCCGTGACGTTGTAAGCAGTTTCCCGGAGAACCTGCGTGAACTTGCTGCAGAGACAGCGAAACCGTTCCGGACGCAGACTCTTGCCTCTCCACGCGGGAACGACTTGTCATGCTCGTCAAACCCGTCTGCATAATTGGCCAAGTACCCTCATAGACATGAACTAGTCATGAAATCATGGGAAGAGGGGATGAGGGCATGCGGAAAATCGCGGCAGCGGTAGTCATGATCGTAGCGATTACCGGCATATTGGCCGGCTGCGGCGGCACCAAGAGCGCCGAGGATGTGGTGAATGGTGTTCTGAAACAAGCGGAGGAGATGAAGAGCTACTTGGCAGAAGGTTCAATGGTGCTGCACACTGGGCAGGAACCGCAAACATACGGATTGGAAGTCTGGTACCAAACGCCGCATTATTATCGAATTGCGTTAATCAACCAGAAGAAGGATATCACCCAAATTGTACTGCGCAACGACGATGGCGTATTCGTACTGACGCCTCACTTAAAAAAGAGCTTCCGCTTCCAAAGTGACTGGCCGAATAATCAGGGACAGGTGTATTTGTATCAGACTTTGGCTGACAGCATACAGCAAGATCCAGAAAGGCAATTTGTCGCAGACCAAGAGAGCAGCGCTTATGTGTTCGATGTGAAAGCGAACTACCCGAACAGCTCGCTGTCGCGTCAAAAAATCTGGCTGGATCAAAAAGACTATGCGCCCCATCATGTGGAAATTACCGACGATCAGGGGCAGGCAGTAGTAGAAGTGCATTTCGAGCGATTTGAATTCAATGCTTCCTTCGATGCCGCTGACTTTGATATGCAGAAAAACTTGACGAGTTGGGATATTCGTTCCATGACTGTAACAGCTGATATAAATGGCGACGGGACCGATTCGGCGGAGCAGGCCGCGCCTACCTTCGCTGGTGTCATCGAGCCAGCCTATATTCCGGTTGGCGTAGAGCTGCTGGATCGGCAGGACGTGAAGCTAGGCGAGGAAACAGCTGTCCGGCTGCGTTACCAGGGGGACTACAACTATATGCTGCTCCAATCTGCTCCCCAAGCACAGACCGTCATGGCTGGAAGCGGGGAAGTCGTGGATCTTGGCTTTACCTTGGGCGTCCTGATTGGGGATGGGGTCAAAACCCTTCACTGGACGCTGGATGGGGTGGACTACCGATTGTCCAGCGAGGATTTGCCCCAGGAAGTGATGGTCCGTATCGCTCAATCAGTACAGGGCCAGTCTGCCAAGTAAGGGTTTACGGCCCCAGCGGCAGTCCCCAAACCGGTCGCAGCTGCAAATATCCGCATGCTGCGTACCGGTTTTGCTTTCGTTGACAGTCGTGTCGGAAGTGATTAACATAGAGGGTATCGCATGCCTGACTAAGAAAAAGAAGGTGAACGCGCATGGACCCTTATTTTCGTCCGACGCGGGTGGAAATCTCACTTGATGCGCTAGAGCACAACTATATGGCTTTCCGCCGCACTTTGCCGGATAGCCTGAAGATCATGGCTGTGGTGAAGGCGAACGCCTACGGGCATGGCGCAGTGGAAATAGCCAAGGAAGCCGTAAGATGCGGTGCGGATTATTTGGGTGTGGCTATTCTGGACGAAGCGATTGAACTCCGCAATGCGGGCATTAAGGCGCCGCTGCTGGTGCTGGGCTATTCGCCGCCAGAAGCGATTGAAACAGCCGTGAAGCATGATATTACCTTGACTGTATATACGGACGAGATGCTGGAAGCCGTTGAGCTCCGACCGAATCGCAGGGAACCGTTGAAAATTCATATTAAGCTGGATACGGGCATGGGACGTCTGGGCTTGGCGGAGGAGGAGATGGCCGTCCGGTTTATCACTCGGGCCATGCAGGCTGAAGGCGTGACGGTAGAAGGTTTGTTCACGCATTATGCCAAAGCGGATGAAGCCGACAAGCGCTATACGCTGATGCAGCATGAGCGCATACGTCGAATTGTAGCTCACTTTGAAGGTCGAGGGATTCGCTTTCCGCTTGTTCATGCAGGCAACAGTGCCGCTGCCATCGACACGCCCGAGCTTTCCTTCAATATGATTCGTCTCGGTATCAGCTTGTACGGCTTGTATCCTTCTGCAGAGGTAAATCGAACGGCTATCCAATTGGAGCCGGTCATGAGCTTTAAGACCGGAATTGTCATGGTGAAGACCTTGCCGCCCGGCTCAGGCATAAGCTATGGCTGTGTGTACCATACCAAGGAGAATGAACAAATCGTCACATTGCCTGTCGGTTATGCGGACGGCTTTACCCGCATGCTCTCCGGCAAGGCAGAGGTGTTGATTCGCGGCAAACGAGTGCCGGTGGTAGGGCGAATCTGTATGGACCAATGCGTGGTGAATGCATCGGAGCTGCCGCCTCTGCGCCTGGGCGAAGAGGTCGTGTTGATTGGCAGGCAGGGCGATCATTGCATAACAGCAGACGAATTAGCCGATATGCTCGGCACCATCAATTATGAAATTACTTGTATGGTGGCCAATCGGGTGCCCAAAGTATACGTGCGCGGCGGCAAAACGGTAACTGTTTCAAATCCGCTTCTGCATTAATTTACCAAGCAACATTTTTCACGCCGTTGACAGGAGATAACAGCTTGGCATCGAATAGGATATAGACAGCATATTATCTATACGGGATGCATATATTCCATTGTATAAATTTTCAGCATCAGCGACATACTGGTAATAATGGTTTTGGAATTGTAGTGGGGGTGCGAGATCGGTGAGCAACATGTCAAACACGAAACGAATCATGATTAGTCTACCCGACAATCTATTGCAAGAGGTCGACGGTATTGTGCAGCAGGAGAATTCCAATCGCAGCGAATTCATCCGGCAAGCCATGAAGGTGTATTTGCTCGAACGGAAAAAACGCCATCTACGTGAAACGATGCAGCGCGGATATATGGAAATGGCAAAAATCAACCTGAACATGGCATCGGAAGCGTTTCATGCGGAGGAAGATGCGGACAGTACTTTAGACCGCTTAGTAAGCGGGGTGTAGCGATTGATAGTCAAACGAGGCGATGTGTTCTTCGCTGATTTGTCCCCGGTGGTCGGTTCGGAGCAGGGCGGGGTACGGCCTGTTCTCGTTATTCAGAACGATATTGGCAACCGATTCAGCCCAACGGTCATCGTGGCGGCCATTACAGCGCAGATCCAGAAAGCCAAGCTGCCGACGCATGTAGAAATCGACGCCAAAGCCCATGGATTCGACCGCGATTCGGTCATTCTGCTGGAGCAGATTCGTACAATCGACAAGCAGCGATTAACTGACAAGATCACGCATTTGGAAGAAGAGATGATGCGGAGAGTGGATGATGCGCTGCAAATCAGCGTAGGTCTCATCGATTTTTAACAGGCATACGAGGGAAGAGGGCATGAGCTTCGCGGGAATTGCTTCACCTCGTAGGCGATTTAACGGGCCCCGCATGAGGGATAGGAATGAGCTTCAGCGTTCTGATTCACTCTTGCGGATGTTCCCATGTGCTGTGGTTTGCCAGCAGGGCTGTGCAGCCGGCATCAGAAAAGCTCCTTTGCAGGAGCTTTTCTGCCTTTTATGGAAAGTTTGGGGTCAGAGAGGAGAGATGGGGAATGGACAAGTCATCCGCAGAGGCGCAAGGGGGACAAGCCCCTGTAGTCGACGAGGCGTATGAGAAAGCGGTACAGGAAAGAATTCGCAAGCAAATTGCTGCGGAGCTGAAGTTATCCGCCAAGCAGGTAGAAACGACAGCCGCGCTATTGGATGAAGGGAATACGATCCCCTTCATTGCCCGATATCGAAAAGAGATGACCGGCGAACTGGATGAGAATGAACTGCGTGCGATTGAAGAACGATTGGGGTATTTGCGAAATTTGGAAAACCGCAAGCTGGAAGTGTTGCGGCTTATTGAGGAGCAAGGCAAGCTGACAGAGGGGCTGCGCGACGCGGTGCTGGCTGCAGGGAAACTGCAAGAGGTGGAAGACCTGTACAGGCCGTATAAGCAGAAGCGGAAAACCCGAGCCAGCGCAGCGAAGGAGAAAGGCTTGGAGCCATTGGCCGGCTGGCTGCTGGAGCAGCGCCAGACTGGCTCCGTTGAGGAGCAGGCAGCGAGGTATGTGTCTGAGGAAAAACAAGTGCTTACGGTTGAAGAAGCCTTGCAGGGTGCGATGGATATTATTGCGGAAGGCATCGCTGACGATGCGCGTATTCGCGCCTGGATTCGGGCGTTCACGCATGACCAAGGCACGCTGAAGACGGAGGCGAAGGATGCAGAGCAGGAGTCTGTATATGAAATGTATTACGCTTACAGCGAACCGGTTCGCAAGCTGCCGCCGCATCGCATTCTCGCTATCAATCGGGGCGAGCGCGAGGATGTGCTGAAGGTAGCGATTGAGACGCCTGTGGAGCGGATTCATGATTACATAGCGAGAAAGGTGATCAAGCGTGAGTCTGTCGCCAAACCCTGGCTGCAAGCGGCTCTGGAAGACGCCTACAAGCGCTTGATTGCGCCATCCATTGAGCGTGAAGTGCGCGGGGAGATGACGGAACGGGCAGAAGCGCATGCGATCGATATTTTTGCCGCTAATCTGCGCAATTTGCTGCTGCAGCCGCCAGTCAGAGGCAAGGTTGCACTGGGCGTCGATCCCGCCTACCGCACAGGCTGCAAGCTGGCGGTTGTCGACGATATCGGCAAGGTGCTGGAGGTGGCGGTTACCTATCCGACACCGCCGCATAACAAAATTGCCGAAGCAGAAGCCGTATTCAAACGGCTGATCCAGCAATATCATGTCGAACTGATCGTCATCGGCAACGGCACTGCCTCCAGGGAGACTGAGTTGTTCGTGGCCGAGCTCATCAAGAAACTGGGCCGGGACGAGCTTCGCTACATCATCGTGAATGAAGCGGGAGCAAGCGTTTATTCTGCCTCCAAGATTGCGCAGGAAGAATTCCCGGACTTCGACGTGGCGGAACGCAGCGCTGTGTCGATTGCCCGCCGCATCCAAGATCCGTTGGCTGAACTGGTCAAGATTGAGCCGAAGGCGATCGGGGTAGGGCAATATCAGCATGATGTTCAGCAGAAACGGCTGGAGGAGAGCCTGAAGGCAGTCGTGGAATCTGCGGTTAACCATGTAGGCGTTGACTTGAATACGGCGTCATCCTCCTTGCTTAGTTATGTGGCTGGAGTCAATGCGACGATCGCGAAGAACATCGTCAAATACAGGGACGAGAACGGCAAGTTCCGTGAACGTTCACAGGTTCAGAAGGTGCCGAGGCTCGGCGCGAAGACTTTCGAGCAATGCGTCGGCTTCCTGCGAATTCCGGACGGCGACAACCTGCTGGACAGTACGCCGATCCACCCGGAATCCTACCCGATCGTAGACAAGTTGTTCCGGTTGCTCGATGTCAACGAGACGATGCTGGGCACCCCGGAACTGAAGGAGCGGCTGCGTCAATTGGATGTCGAGCAGCTTGCCGAACAGTTGGAAGTCGGTGTGCCGACGCTTCGAGATATCATCGACAGCTTGCTCCGCCCTGGGCGCGACCCGCGCGAGGAACTGCCGGGTCCGATCTTCCACACAGATGTCTTGAAGCTCGAAGATTTGAAGCCGGGCATGGAACTGCAGGGCACTGTTCGCAATGTGATCGACTTCGGCGCATTCGTGGATATCGGCGTGAAGAATGACGGTCTTGTTCACATTTCACAAATGAGCGATCGTTATGTCAAGCATCCGATGGACGTGGTATCGGTTGGGGACACGGTTACCGTATGGGTGCTGCAGGTGGATGAGAAGAAGGGCAGAGTAGGCTTAACGATGCGCAAGCCGGGTTAAGGGCATAAAAAAGAGGGGATACGCGGCAGATCACGATGCGCGTATCCCTTTGTTATTGCCGTCGTGTATGAGGCTCAGACTCTTCGCTCTCCTCGCCGGCTTCTACATGACGCGTGCGGTAGAAGTACCAGCAGTCATTGAGCAGGCGAATCTGACGCCGGTCCTTGCTCTGATAAGCGCGCATCAATTGATTGTACAGCCATTTCGGCATAGGATCATATCCCCTTTCCAGCTGTCGAATCGTGGGTGGCGTGTAAGTGGATAGTTCCATGCTATGCTCCGCCTGGGCTGTTGTGTCTGTCCTATGTATCATTTGTGGAATAAATAAGCCAAACATGCACGACTTGAACGATTGGTCAGAACCGGCATGATGCAACTAGAGGAGTTGCTACTCGTGAAGCCCTTCAGCATCTTCCTCATACCACTGTTCCAGCTGCGCTTGAAGCGCGCGGATTTCGGTCAGCAGCGAGATGAGCGGGTAGTTCGATTCCTGCAGGGACGCGAAGGAAGCCTCCAGTTCATTCACGTACGTTAAACCGTGCGCCAACAGAAGGTGATCGTCATGCAGTTCCACGGACTCGCATTCCGCCAGAACCTTGGGCAGGTTCGGCTTGTCCGCTACAGTCAACTTGTCCAGTTCTTTGTGCAGTCGGCGGTTCAGCGCGCTCAGTTGGTAGGCATGCGTGGCCGGCATTTGAACAAACTCCAATTGCTCGCCGTCCTGCAGCAGCACATATTTCCATTTAGCCATGATCTTGCTTTCCCCTCTCTCCAGTCGTAAGCACTACTTGACAGTGTATCCTATGCGTCGGTTACAATTCAAGTGAGCATTAGGCGGAGGTGCAGACATGACCGATCAGGAACTGCAGAAATGGGTGGAAGCGATATCGCTAGCTTCCTTCGGGCGCCCTTTCCGCCATCGTGCCAGTTTTAACCGCAGACTTCGGGCGACCGGCGGGAGGTACTTTACAGGTTCCCATAATATAGAGATCAGCTGGCTGCAGTGGGAAAAGCACGGAGCCGATGAGGTGGAGAAGATCATCAAGCACGAGCTATGCCATTATCATTTGCATTTAACGAACCGGGGATACCGGCACCGCGATGCCGATTTCAAATACTGGCTGGCCCGCGTAGGCGGCAGCCGGTATTGCAAGCCTGTCGCCGATAGTAATCGGACCGTTATGCCGTATCGGTACAAGCTGACATGCCAGTCTTGCGGCATGCATTATTTGCGGAAACGGAAGGTAGATGTTTCCCGATACGTGTGCGGCAAGTGCAGGGGGAAATTGAAGTTGGAAAGTGTGGACACCCCTTGACTTGTTTTTAAGATCGTGATAAATTATATCTTGCATTCCCTGATAGCTCAGCTGGTAGAGCACTCGGCTGTTAACCGAGTTGTCGCAGGTTCGAGTCCTGCTCGGGGAGCCATATCGCCATCTACTCCCACATCAGCGTTCATCCAAGGCTAGTATGCATCACCGTCGACATTGGATGCCATGATGTGGGATTTGTTTACTCTTTACATGGAGAGGTACCCAAGAGGCCGAAGGGGGCGCTTTGCTAAAGCGTTAGGGTGTAACAGCCGCGGGGGTTCGAATCCCCCTCTCTCCGCCAGTTTTTCAGGATAAAAAATCCAGCAAAATAACACTTGTCAAGCGCGACAGTATCCGTTATAATAACACTTGTCGCCTCGAAGGGAACGCTGCTCTGCACAGTGGTTTTGCGAATGGCTGACAACTTGGAATCTGCTATTATGGCCCGTTGGTCAAGGGGTTAAGACACCTCCCTTTCACGGAGGTAACAGGGGTTCGAATCCCCTACGGGTCATTTTTTTCATCCCTTTTTACCTGAAGGGGTGAATTTCGAGCCATTAGCTCAGCTGGTAGAGCACCTGACTTTTAATCAGGGTGTCGAAGGTTCGAGTCCTTCATGGCTCACCATTTTTCTTTCATAATAAGGAAATTTCCCTCCTGCAACTTAGCGTAACAGGCTGCAAAGTCTCAAGACAGCTCAAGATGCAGCATATACGCGGTCGTGGTGGAACGGCAGACACGCTATCTTGAGGGGGTAGTGCCCAATGGGCGTGAGGGTTCAAATCCCTCCGACCGCATCCGAACGGAAAGCCTTGATGATTCAAGGCTTTTTTTGTTTTTATTCAATTTTTTCGTTTTTACTCCTCTACTTTGTCTGGCTTGACGATTGGCTTTTGCTGATCGACCTTGCCGATCGACCCTTGCCGGTGATGACGCTGCTTTGTCTGTAACTTTAACGGACACGGATGACTGTTAAAGGGCGTATAGTGCGTATTTTGACATTGTAACGGACATGGATGACCAGTAGCGCTGAGTTTGCCGGACAAATAGGCGTTTTCTGGCCTCTAATGGACATCGGTGACCGTTAGAAAATCGAAAGAAC
>NZ_BOVK01000082.1 GCF_018403685.1 Xylanibacillus composti | reverse complement strand
CCCCCTCCTACTCGATCAGTCGTGCCCGAATTTGCCGTCTTGACAAACCAGAGGCAGAATGTGTTACTATTTAACCGACAGACAGTCGGTCTATAGGAGGCGTGAACATGAGAGTTGTGAAAACGGCCGAGGAGCGTAGGAATGAAATTCTGGACGCGGCGGATGAGCTTTTCGGCCAAAAAGGCTTTGACGGCACAAGCACGAACGATATTCTCGATAAGGTCGGGATTGCGCGGGGAACGTTGTATCATCACTTCAAATCGAAGGAGGATATCATGGACGCGCTGATTGAGCGTTACAGCGTTCGTCTGTTAAGCGCGGGACGGCGCATTGCTGCAGACAAAACCATTCCCGTAATCGAGCGCATCATCCGTGTTGTGATGGCTTTGAACTTGAGCGGGGGAAGCAGCGAGGAAATTATGGAGCATATTCACAAGCCGCAGAACGCGCTCATGCATCAGAAGATTCAAAGGGTCATGGTGGGCGGCGTGACGCCGATTCTAGCGGAACTTATCCGCGAGGGCATAGAGCAGGGTCTATTCAGTACCCCGTTCCCGTATGAAGCGATGGAAATGGCGTTGATTTATGCGAATACCGTGTTCGATGATGACGATGTGGTGCCCATGACGGACGAGGAACGTGCGACGCGCATGCAGGCGTTTATATTTCATACAGAAAGGATGCTCGGCGCTGAAAGCGGAAGCATGATGTCTGTGATGCAGGTGTTTGCTGGCGGAAGGCAAGACAACGATGAATAAGTCAGACAAATCGTTCGGGAAATTTCTTGTGCTGTGGTCGGGAGAATTTGTGTCGGCGGTAGGAAGCGGGCTCACTTCATTCGGCTTGGGCATTTACGTCTTTCAGCAGACGGGGATGGCATCGGCCTTGGCGCTTGTCACCTTGCTTGCATTCTTGCCCTCGCTCCTGCTGACTCCGATTGCTGGAGTGCTTGCGGACCGCTATGACCGCAGGCTTCTTATGCTGGCGGGGGATAGTCTGTCCGCAGTAGGCATAGCGTTCATCCTGCTATGCATCATGCTTCAAGGCGAGGCGCACTTGTGGCAGATCTGCGTCGGGGTTGCCATAAGCTCAATATTTTCATCCTTAATGAGCCCCGCTTACAAAGCGACAGTCACAGATTTGCTGACCGAGGAGCAGTACGCGAAGGCAAGCGGTCTTGTGCAGGCGGCAAGCTCGGCCAAATATCTGATTTCGCCCGTTATTGCGGGATTTCTGCTCGCCGTTTCGGATATGAAGCTGCTGTTGGTCATCGACATCTGCACTTTTTTTGTTACTGCTCTTTGCATACTGGTTGTGCGCCAAGGCATTGCTTCCAAGCAAGCCGGGCAGTCCGAGTCGTTCATACGCGACTTCAGAGAAGGCTGGGGCGCCGTTACCGGCAACAGGGGCGTGCTTGTTCTGGTGATTATGACTTCGGTCATCGTCTTTTTTGTCGGCTTCATCCAGACGCTTTCCACGCCGATGATTCTGGCTTTTGCGGACAGCTCCGTAGTGGGGACAGCTGCCACCATCTGCGCTTCGGGAATGCTTGTGACCAGTGTGCTGATAGGCCTGTTTCCGATCAAGCGGGGCTATGTGGGCATGCTCTCGATGGCGCTGTTCGGCGCCGGATTGTGCATGGCCGCGTTCGGGCTGCGCGAAAATATTGTGTTGATCTGCGTTTCGGGGTTCCTGTTCTTCGCCATGCTCCCGTTCGCCAATACAAGCCTGGATTATTTGATCCGAACCAATATCGACAATGCCGTGCAAGGCAGGGCGTGGGGGTTGATCAGTCTGATCTCCCAGCTTGGCTATGTGGTCGCTTACGCGCTTTCGGGCGTATTGGCCGATTACGTGTTCACCCCTTTGCTGCTTGACGGCGGGCTGCTTGCCGACCATGTAGGCAAGCTTATCGGCACGGGCAGCGGTCGGGGAACGGGGCTGCTCATTGTGACCCAGGGCTTGCTGCTGTGCGCGGCGGCGGCAGTGCTGTATCGTATCAAGTCAATCAGACAGCTGGAAGGTAGAGGTGGCCTATGTACTTCAGAATAATCCGCAATGATGTGGCCAAGAGCAAAGCCACTACATGGACAACTATGATGTTTGTCGCTGCCGCCGGCATGCTTGTTTCGCTCGCGGCGGTACTCGCCGTTCATCTTGCAGGCGCGCTGGATACGCTTATGACGACGGCGAAGACGCCGCACTTTATGCAGATGCATGCGGGCGAGCTGGACAGGGAGCGGCTTGCAGCCTTCGCGGAACAGCATGATCTTGTCGAAGACTTTCAGGTGCTTGAATTTCTCAATATAGACGGCACACAGATTAAACTGGGCGAGCAATCGCTCGCAGCCAGCGTTCAGGACAACGGGTTCAGCATACAGAGCGAGAAATTCGATTTCTTGCTGGATCTGGACGGCAACATCATTCAAGCATCCCCCGGGGAGCTGTATGTTCCGATCACTTATATGAAGGACGACTTCGCCAAGATCGGTGACAAGGCCGTCATAAGCGGGAAGGAATTTGCCGTTGCCGGATTTTTGCGCGATTCGCAAATGAATGCCACGCTTTCCGCCTCCAAGAGATTTCTGGTTAGCCAGCAGGATTACGAGGCAATCAGAAGCATGGGCAGTGTGGAGTATCTGATTGCGTTCAGGCTGAAGGATTTGTCGCAGCTTGGCGCGTTTGAAACGGCTTATGCCTCCGCAGGACTGGAGGCGAACGGGCCAACGGTTACCTATCCGCTGTTCCAAATGGTGAATGCACTTTCCGACGGGATGATGATCGGACTCATTCTTTTGGTCAGCATGCTGGTTGTGACCATCTCCCTGCTGTGCATTCGTTTTACGCTCCTTGCGAAAATCGAGGAAGACTACCGCGAAATTGGCGTCTTGAAGGCAATCGGGCTGCGTGTCTCGGACATCAAGAAGATATACATGGCCAAGTACGCGGCGATTGCAACGGCAGGCTGCATGCTCGGCTTTGCGCTTGCGTTCGTGTTCCAGGGCATGCTTCTTGCCAATATTCGGCTCTATATGGGGGAGGGCGAACATTCTGCTTCCCCATTGCTGTTCGGGCTCGCAGGCATACTGCTCGTATTTCTGGCTATCATGGCCTATGTGAGCAGAGTGCTGAATCGCTTCAGGCATATATCCGCCGCGAAGGCTATACGCTTCGGCGCTGCACAGGAGAGCCATGTTGCCGGAAGGCGCTGGAGCCTGAGCGGGAACAGGCTGTTCAGCGTGAATGCGTTCCTAGGCATCCAGGATGTTCTGGCGAGAAAAAGACTTTACGCGACGATGCTTGCGGTGCTGGTGATGTGTGCCTTCATCATGGCGGTGCCGCAAAACTTGCACAACACGATATCCTCAAGCAGCTTTATTCAATATATGGGGATCGGCAGCTACGATATGCGCATGGACATTCAGCAGACGGATCATATTTCGGAAAAAACGGATGAAATCATAGAGGCGCTGAGCCGCGACGGCGATATTTCCAGATATGCGGTACTGACAACCAAGACATTTCAAGTAAAGACAGAAGGCGGCACGCAGGAAAATATCAAGATTGAGCTTGGCGACCATGCGACATTTCCCATTGCCTATTCAGCGGGCAGAGCGCCCGAGGCAGAAGATGAAATTGCGCTTTCGGCGATCAACGCCGATGAGCTGGGCAAGCAGGTCGGCGATGGGATGACGCTGGTGATAGCAGGGAGGGAGAGAGCGCTCAAGGTGAGCGGCATTTACGCCGATATTACGAACGGCGGCAAAACAGCAAAGGCTGTATTCGCCGACCACTCGGCGGCGGTAATGTGGAGCATGGTCTGCGTGGAGCTGGCGGATCGATCCCTTGTCGGCCAGAAGGTTTCAGAATATGCGGACAGGTTTGCGTTCGCCAAGGTTTCAGACATTGACGAATACGTTGCGCAGACATTCGGCTCGACGATCAGCTCCGTCAAGACGGCCGCTTATGCGGCGATTGTCATTGCGCTCGCGATAGCTGCTCTGGTGACGCTGCTGTTTATGAGGCTGCTGATTGCAAGGGATAGATATGCGATAGCCGTCATGAAAGCGCTCGGCTTTACCCGCTCTGATATTGCGGCGCAGTATGCTGCGCGTTCAGCGTTCGTGCTGGTTGTCAGCATTGTTGTCGGCACGCTGCTGGCCAACACGCTTGGAGAACTGCTTGCGGGGGCGGTCATTTCCGCGTGGGGAGCGTCAACATTTCAATTTGCGGTCAACCCGCTTTCGGCATATGTGCTCAGTCCGCTGATGATGGCAGGAGCGGTGCTGGCTGCCACGATGATCGGCATAGCGGGCGCGGGACGAGTCCAAATTTCCGAGAATATAAAGGAGTAGACATATGAAGAAAATAATCTCCGGCGAACATATCGTAAAGACGTTTGGCGAGGGCGCTGAGCGGCGCAGGGTGCTCGATGGCGTGACCGTGGACATCAACGAGGGCGAGTTCGTTGCAGTGATGGGCCCCTCAGGCTCGGGGAAATCGACGCTGCTGTTTGCGCTGAGCGGAACGGACAACGTGGACGGCGGCAAGGTCGTCTTTGACGGCAAGGATCTGTCGGAGCTTGGCGAGAAGGAGCTTGCCGACATGCGCAGAAGGCAAATGGGGTTTGTCTTTCAGCAGCCGACCTTGCTGAGAAATCTGAACATCCTCGACAACATCGTGCTGCCGTCGATGCGCGACAACCGAAAAAACGCCGCCCAGATTACGAAGAAGGCCAGGATGCTGATGGCACGGACAGGCATTGCGGAGCTGGAGAAGCGCGACATTACCCAAGTCTCAGGCGGACAGCTGCAGCGTGCCGGAATCTGCCGCGCGTTGATGAACAGCCCGAAAATAATATTCGGCGATGAGCCTACAGGCGCGCTCAATTCCAAATCCGGGCAGGAGATTATGGACCTGTTGACCGAGATTAATGCGGACGGGACTGCGGTAATGCTGGTCACGCATGACGCGCAGGTGGCGGCGCGGACGGAGCGAATCGTATTTATGCGCGACGGCCAAATCGTGAGCGAGCTGAAGCTTCCGAGGCTTGGCGGAGCAGATTTGGATGGCAGAGTCGAGGCCGTTACGGAGAAAATGCGGGAAATAGGTATCTGAAGAAGAATGCGATTAAATGGGATTGATCCCTTGAATCGCGCAGGCGCATTGCCTTTGAAGGTTGATGCCGCGGATTTCCCTCAATAAACTGGCGACAATAGCACAAAGAGCCTTCGTCCACAAAGGATGGAAGGCTCTTACTGTTTTTATACACAAGATGACACAAGGACAAGATGACACAAGGCGCTTTGCTCCGGTCCTGGATTGGCAGCGATGAGGAGTTGTCTGCGTCAAAGCGCATGAAATGGGGGGCTTGTTGTCCAAGAAGTTTAATTTTCAAAGGATAAGAAAAGGTTTAGCGGGTAATAAGGAAGCGGCGGTTGTGCTACAATTTGGAGGCACTAACGAAAGGGCTTGAGGATTTTTGTAAGCGCTTAACTAAAATAGTAGGGGAGGCATTGAACGAATGAGTATTTCTTATCGCGGGAAGTCGAGCCTTGCTCGTCTAGTTGTCATCATGATGATTCTTTCCATCTGCTTGACTGTCCCAGTAGTCCATGCAGCCGCAGAGGAGGATGACGCTGTCCTTTATGCCGAAGGCTTTGAAGCCGCGAACACGCTTCAGCAGAACGGCGATGCAACCGTAGGCTTGTCGGAAGACCAGGCTGCGGCAGGCGTCGGCAGTCTGAGCGTTGCTCCGACCGCGGAGAACAACTATAGCGGCGTGGCGCTTCGCAATGAAACGCTGGACACGCCGATGCTCCCGGGCGGCTCCTATAAGCTGACGGCCAAGGCGTTAAGTGCCAAGGACGCGACATTGGGTGTCCGGGTGGAAACGAAGGATGCCGGCGGCGGCAATACATACGGCAGCGTCGGCAGCGTCAAGGTGAACATGGCGGCAGGGCAGTGGACTGACGTGGTTCTGGAATTCGCCGTACCGGCAGATCACCAGTCTGTCTCCGCTATCGTCTTCCACAATGACGATCAAATTCCAGAGCTCACCTTCTATCTGGATGAGGTGAAGCTGGAGGTCACGGCTCAGCCTGAACCTGTTCAGGAACAGGAGCCAAAAGAGTTGAAAGAGCTGCTGGCTTTCACCTTCGATGATCCGGCGTCGCAAGAGAGCCTCTTCACTGTAGAGAAAGCTTCAAATATTGAATGGATAGACGAAGATGGCGCCGGCAAGGACGATCATGCCGCACTGAGGGTAACTCATATCGACGGCGAAAGCTATACGAGCGCTGATAATGCGGTTCGGCTGACGTTCAGCGAGCCTTTGCCGGCGGGCGGGGTCTATCAGATTTCTGTGTGGTTCTACGCCCCAGCTTCGGGCAACGAAGGCAAGGATACCCTCACAGGGCCTGGCGTGGTCATCAATGGAGAATACGCTCAGAGCATTTTCAAGCTGCCGAGCAATGTCGGGACTTTGCCCATCGGAGAATGGAAAGAGGTCAATGTGCAGACGCCGTTGATGGAGACGCCGCTCAACACGCTCGATTTCCGATTGGTCACGAACGATGCGCCTAATCACGCAGATGTGTGGTACCTGGACAATATTGTGATCAGCCAGGTCGGCGATCTGCAGGAAGTCGTTGTTCCCGAATGGGATTTGGGCATCGCTTCCCTGGCGGATACGTACAAGCATAACTTCCTCATCGGCAACGTCATGAGCAGCAACGAGACAGCGAATGCCGATACTACGGCTATGTATACCCATCACTACAACTTCATGACTGCCGAGAATGACATGAAGCCGCAATACTTGAGCCCGGAACAAGGCGTGTACAACTTTACCAATGCCGACACGCTGATCGAATGGGCGGAGCAGCATAACATCCAGGTACACGGCCATACCCTAATCTGGCATGCCCAATCGGCTCCTTGGCTGACTGCTGATGCGGACGGCAATCCGCTCACTCGAGCAGAGGCGAAGGCCAATATGGAGGCGTATATCCGTAATGTCGCCGGGCATTTCAAGGGCAAGCTTGCATCCTGGGATGTGGTGAATGAGGCCTTTGACGGCGGCTCAGGCATACCGACGGACTGGACCGCTGTGCTGCGTACCCAGTCTCCTTGGTATCAGGCGTATGAGAATGGTGCGGATCGGAGCAAGGGCGAAAGCGGCGCCGACTACATCTATGACGCATTCGTGCTGGCGCGTCTTGTTGATCCAGATGCAGTGCTGTATTATAACGACTACAATGAAACCGAAGCCTGGAAGCGGGAAGCGATGGCCCTGATGGCCGAAGAGCTTAACGAGAAGTGGAAATCGGATGAGCGCAATACCGAGCCGGGGCGTCCGTTAGTGGAGGGCATCGGGATGCAGGCACACTACTGGATTGAAACCTTGAATCCGGCAGATGTGGAGGCATCCATCGTACGCTTTGCAGAGGCAGGCGTGAAGATCAGCGTCACCGAGCTGGATATCCCATCCCAGAACGCTGCCCCCTTTACGAAGGACAAGGAGATAGAACAAGCCAAGCTGTATGCGGAGCTGTTCCTTATTTATAAGAAGCATGCAGACAGCATCGAGCGCATAACCTTCTGGGGCAAGGCAGATTCCCAGAGCTGGCGCGCTCAAGGAAGTCCGCTGCTCTTCGACAGAACCTTCGCAACGAAGGAAGCCTATTATGCAGTTATGGACCCTCTAGGCTATTTGCTCGCGAATTGGGAGAACCCGTACAGCGACGTATCGACGGATGACTGGTTCTATCCCGATGTGGCGCATGTCAGCGTCAACAGGCTGATCGGCGGCAGCAGCGAGACAACCTTTGGTCCGGGGACAGCAGTCACGCGGCAACAGTTTCTCTCCATGCTGTTCCTCCTGCATGCTCAGACTCATGCGAATGCTGGCGAATATGAGCAGGTAGGCCGTTGGGCGGAGGAGAACGGATTGGCGGAAGCGGGCTTCCATGCTGACGAACTGCTGAGCAGGCAGGACATGGCGGTAATCCTGGAGAAGTACCTGAACCTTGTTGGGGTGTCCGCAGGCGAAGGCGGGCATATTTACGCAGACGATGCGGCGATAGCCGCCGCAGCGAAACCGGCCGTGCAGCTCCTTTATCACATGGGCCTCATGGTCGGCAAATCCGGCAATTATTTCGATCCGGAGGCTCACATCAGCCGGGCCGAGGCCGCATCGATTCTTCACCGTCTGGCCGAAGCCATAGAGGGATAAGGAAGGAAGGCGGGTAGAGTAAGGTTGAACCGCGAGCGTTTGTGTCCTGGCAGTATGTTGAACCGCGTGTGCTGTCGCAGTGGTCATGAGTGAGGCGGGCGAACATGGCGGGTAATCGAGATTTGTATGAAATATCGTATAAAATTCCTGTAACTTGGCTTCAACATCGAGCTTGGAAACGAAAAATCGTACAAAGTCATCTCGTCCATGAGGAGATATGTGATGTTTGTTCGAAAAATCATACAAAAGTTGCATGAGCGCACCACCCTGAACTGATTTTGTGCGATAAATCGTACAAATGAGGCAGGGGATGCGTATCGATCCACAATGAATGACAGCCTTCTGTATGTGGCCCAGTGCTCATGAGGAAACTCCCGCTCTCAAATCTCTGGAGAGTGCCCCGAAGCCAGGCGTTACTAACTGGAAATAGGCATAGGAGCAACCCCCTTCCCCTTCTGCTTCTCACAGACTGGGGAAGGGGGTTTCCTATCCGGTTCTTGTTCTATCTGTTGGAGAATTGCGCCGTTCTGGTCGCTTCATCCCAGCCGACCTGAATGCCGAGCACTTCGGCAAGCTGTCTGACAGGCAGGAAGGTCACGTTGCTTCGGATCAACGGCACGGCGCCAGTGAGAGCGATCTTGTTGCCGTCCACCAGCATCTCCGGCTTTCCGATATGCAAGACAGTCTCCTTGCCGTCCTTGGCCAGCGTAATTTTTTGTTCCGGCTGCGCCCAGTCCACCTCAAATCCGAATGCGTCCGCAAGCACTCTTAAGGGAAGCATGGTTCGGCCATTCTCAATAAAAGGCTCTGCTCCTATCCCGGCTACGGTATTTAAGTACTTTCCATCCACCGTAACGAAAACATGGTTTTTACTTGCTTCCTCACATGCAGGGAGATCAAGCTCTACTTTTTCGCCATCTATGACGATTCCCATCTGACCGCGTCCGCCTTCCCTGCTGTTCTGGCTGCAGGAAGGGAGAGGCTTGGCATCCGACCAGAAGTAGCCGTCTGCTGCATGCGCAGGCATGCCGATCAGCAAAGAAATCAACATGCCGATCAGCAAAGAAATCAACATGCCGATAGTCATACGCTTCATTTTTCTCATATTGGGATCAGCACCGCCTTTATTTTGCTGGTTGAACCACATCGTCTTGGGTATAAACCGCAACGCTGTTATCCATCAGTCGAACGGAGAGCGCGCTTGTTTCCTCGAACAAGGCAGACAGCAAATCAGTTCGGCCTTGGCTTTGCAAGTCCGTGATATATCCTTCCGGCACAGCCAATCCTTTTTCGATATGCATGAGGATGCGAACCATCATTTCATCGGGCGTAAGCTCTCTTGGCGCATAGCTTGGAGGTGCGGACAATCTGTTCCCGTCTTTGTCGTAGGAGACGATGTGTGCCCCATCGCTGGCGCGAGTCAGAGTGATATTTCTTCCTTCTTCCAGCGGACTGAGCATGGGGAACGCTTTGGCAGCGGAGCCGACCGCACTTGCGGCATATGCGCCGCCCCCGATTAGCGCCAAGCTAGCGGCAAGGGATAACGTGACCATAGATGTTGCAGTCTTTTTGACATTCATTAGATTTCCAAGCCTCCTTTTCATGTCTTCCTTCGGGCTGTTCAAACTGCTGACGCCCAAAACATTCCTCCGCATCACGCCATATTCCAACATGGTTAAGAGCGCCGATCCGTACGCTCTGCGGCCTTCCGTGTCCATGTCCCGCACAACTTTCTCGTCGCAAGACAGTTCACAGTACAGATGGATTTGCCTGCCAAGGGAATAGACTGCGGGATTGAACCAGTGTATCGCATGGGCCAGCTGAACGATCAGCTTGACGAGCAAATCGCGGCGCTTAATATGCATCCGCTCATGTGCAAGAATCATGGCCAGCTGTTTGTCCTCAATAGGGATATCCGGCAGCACGATAAGGGGCTTCCAAAAGCCTATCACCATAGGCGTTGCTGCGGCAGGGCTTATTCTGACCTTCGCGGCCTTCACGGCATCCGGGGCTATGCGGCATTCGCGGCTTGGTTGCAAAATCGCCCGCTTGAATCCCCGATAGATTGCGATGTGCACGACAAGGAAGGTCGCGCTGCCGGCAGCCCAAACCAGGGTGGCGATAAAGGTCAGCTCCTGTATGTACGCATAGTGCAGCAGCGAGTCCAGCAACGGCCTTACCCATGAAATGTCGCTCGCCGCCGCCTGCACTAGAGAGGTGGGACCGGCAATGGCTCCGGCATCCGGGCCGACCATCACAGTAGAAGACCAGAGCGAACGTGCAAACGATACGGTTCGATTCACAGCCTCTGCGCCGCCAAGGAGGAAAAATACAGGGATGAGGGACGAATAATAGTGCCAGGCTTGTGAAAATGCTCTTTGGGTGATTGGCCTTGCACTGCACTGCAGAACCCAGACAATTGTGCCTGCGAGCGATGCTGTGAGAAGAAAAACCAATCCTTCCGTCATGTGCGGTCTTCCTTCTGTTCAAACCATGCTCGCAATTCCTTCATGTCCTCCGGGCTCAGCTCGGCATCGTCGACAAGAGCGGCAATTAGATTCTTAGCCTTTCCATTGTACAGGCGGCCGAGGAAGCTTTGGGTCTCCAGCTTCTTGTAAGCATCCCATGACAAAGCAGGCGCATAATAGTTCGTCTTGCCATTCATGGATTTGGACAAAAAGCCCTTCGCCATAAGCCGTTTCAAGATGGTCGATACCGTCGAAGTCTTCCACTTCTTGCTGCTGAACGCTTCCAGGAGCTGTGCAACCGTTACGGGCGTTGCGCATGCCCATATTGCCTCCATGACTTCCAATTCTGTTTCAGATAATTTCCCTAACGATTTCATTGGCGCGCACCTCTGAATGATTTATGCGACAACTTGTCGCAATAAAAATATACGACAACTTGTCGCAGTTGTCAATGCCATTCATATAGAAAACCCCTGATCGTCTGATGTTGCGACGATCAGGGGTTAGTCGGTCAAGAAGGGATAACGATGTCCTCTCCTGCTTTGCGCCGCTGGGCGTACTCGGCAGTGGCGGTGAACAGGGCATCGGAGGATGAGTTCAGCGCTGTCTCGCAGGAATCCTGCAGCACGCCGATGATAAAGCCAACGCCAACGACCTGAATGGCAATCTCATTCGGGATGCCGAACAGGCTGCAGGCGAGCGGAATGAGCAGGAGCGACCCGCCGGCGACGCCTGATGCGCCGGCAGCGGATATGGCGGACAAGATGCTTAGCAGCAGCGCCGTGCCGAAGTCTACCTGGATGCCGAGCGTGTGCACGGCGGCCAGAGTCAAGACGGAGACAGTCACTGCTGCGCCCGCCATATTGATGGTCGCGCCTAACGGGATGGACACGGCATACGTATCCGCATCCAGCTTCAACCTTTCGCACAATCGCATGTTAATCGGAATGTTGGCTGCGGAGCTGCGTGTGAAGAAGGCGGTAATTGCGCTCTCCCGCAAGCAGCGGAATACAAGCGGATAAGGATTCTTGCGGATATTGCAATACACAATGAACGGATTGACGACAAGCGCGATGAACAGCATGCATCCGACCAGGATGACCAGCAGCTTGCCGTATTCGATCAACGAGGACAGCCCGTTGGTCGTAATAGCGTCAAATACGAGCCCCATAATGCCCAATGGAGCCAGCTGAATGACCCACTTTACGATTTGGGCTATCGCATCTGATAGATGCGCCAGCGCGTTCTTCGTAGTGTCTGAAGCGCGCTTCAGCGCAATGCCGAGCAGGATAGCCCAGGCCAGGATGCCGATATAGTTGGCATTCAGGAGAGCGCTGACCGGATTGTCCACCACGTTGAACAGCACCGTGCGCAGCACTTCTGTGATGCCCTCGGGCGGGGACAAGTCATGCACGTGTGTGGCGAGCGACAAAGTGACCGGAAAAAGATAACTGGCGGCCACTGCAATGAAGCCGGCCAGAAAGGTGCTCACGAAGTATAGGATGACAATGGCGCGGATATGCGTGGGTCGGCCCTGCTTGGAATTGGAAATGGCAGACATAACCAGGAACAAGACCAGGATGGGCGCGACCGATTTCAATGCGCCTACGAACAGCGTGCCGAATATGGAAACCGCTCGCGCGGCGTCCGGTACGGTCAAAGCCAGGATGATTCCGGCCGCGATCCCGGCCAATATGCGTTGAATAAGGCTGATTTGGTTCCATTTGCGTATGATGCTTTTCATTCGTTTCCTCCATTCGCTCACGGTTCAGGGTGGAGCCCTGACAGCCGGATACGACAAGCAGATGACAAAGATAAGCGTAGTGTAGCATGAAAATTGCCGATTGCGCGATGGAAGAAATTGCAGGGATTCTCGATTGCGACTCACTCTATTCTTATTGGTTCTAAAGAACTAGTAAAAATGAAATAGATATGATACTATTTAATTCTTGCTTATGTCGAAATTTGTAGAATGGAGGCGACGATACCGCAGGGGTTACAATGCTTTACGATGGGTTTGCTATGGAAATCAAAACAGACATCATGAGAAGGAGAAAAATCCAATGAAGCTAGCGTTGCCACAGAAAAGACATCTTTCATTATTAACTGCCGTCATCCTTATCATGTCCATGATCCTGCCGGCTTTTGCAGTCGGAGCATCTGCGGTGTCCTTATCGGATATTCAGAATCACTGGGCCTCCAAGTCATTGACGGATTGGGTGGACAAAGGACTCGTTCAAGGCTATGAGGATGGTACCTTTAAGCCTAACGACGAGATTAAACGGGCGGAATTTTTTGCACTGGTCAACAGAGTCTTCGGTTTCACGGAGGAGGCGGAAGTCAGCTTCAAGGATGTTACGCCGGAGAAGTGGTTTGCACCAGAGATTGCGAAAGCGGCGGCAGCAGGATACATAACAGGCTATGAGGACGGAACCATTAAGCCGAACCGAGAAATCAGCCGCCAAGAGGCTGCAGTTATTCTGGCCAATGTTCTGTCGCTGGATCTATCCGTGAACGCTGGTGTGGCAGACCCATTCAAAGATGCGGCGGACATTGCATCGTGGAGCAAGCAAGCTGTCGAGGCTGTTGTGGCTGCCGGAGTTATGCAGGGGTATCCGGATGCTACTTATAGACCCGGCATTTCCATTACCCGGGCGGAAGCGGTGGTGGCCCTTGACCAGTCGCTGAAGAGCGAAGAACAACCAGCAACTGTGCTGGAGGGAACCGTTACTAGCAACGGTCTTCCTGTAGAAGGCGCGCAAGTCAAGCTGAGGGAAAAAGACGGGTACGCAGCGATAGACAATGCGTTGACCGATCAGAATGGCAAGTATTCCTTCTCGGTGGAAGCCGGGACTTACGACCTTACGGTTGCAAAGGGCGAGGCTGTTGCCTTCCAGAGTGATGTCCAAGTTCAGCCGGACACAGCTGCAAGCCTGGATTTCACGCTAGTGCAAGGGGTCGAACTTAGCGGCCAATTGCTCGACAGCAGCCGAAATGCTGTTGCTGGTGAGGAGGTTTTCTTCACTACCAATCCAACCTTTGATACAACCACAGATGAAGACGGTCATTTCACCGCGTACGTGTTGGCAGACCGCAATTACACTTTGCGGATTGCAAGCGACGGTACAGGTACGCAGGAATACGAAGTGATTGCGACAGATGTTAAGGTAGGGACTGACCCGATAGAGCTGGGCATCCTCAATACCGCCTCCAATCTCAACGTGACTGGAGGAAGCAGCAAGAAGAACAATAACCGTCCCCCTGTCGGCGATCCGGAAGCCTTTTTCATCAGCGGTCTGCAGGTTGTTGTCGATGGACAGCCGACTGATGCCATTTTCGCCCAGGAGCCGACAGAAGCAACGGTTCATATTTCCTTAAGCACGAACGGTGACGCTGATGTGACGCTGTACAAGGTGGACGCAGGCAATCAGGTGGTGGCTCAACTGGCGACGCTGCACGACGACGGTGATCGTGCCAATGGAGACAGCATCAAGTCCGATGGCGTGTACAGCGGAATCATAACCTTGGATGAAAGTGAAGAAGGCTTCATACGCTTGCAAGCAAGAACAGGTGCCCAATCGAGCAGTGTGTTCCGCCTTTCGGTGGTCAATCATCTGACCGATGAGCAGTTCGCACAAGTGATGCATCAGACCCAAACCACCCAGGACAAATTCAATGAACTCGCCGCTCAGTATGCGGGTGATGTTCAGAGAGCGAAGGAAGAGACGGTGGCTTGGCTGGGAACGCAGCCAGAGGTCGAAAGCGCAGGGGTTTCCGGCGAGAACGGCAGTGTCTGGTTTGTGATGAGCTCCGGCATACTGGGCGGCATATCCATCGCACCCGACAATTCCAAGGGGCTGTCGGCGGCAACAGCAACCGCTGAGAGTGTGACTGCATTCGCAGCGCAGACCTTGACACAAACCGGCAGCCAAGTCGGAAGCAAACGGGTTGCCATTGTCTCGCCGTTCGCTGACGTCCTTTCTTCCGCTACTGTGTATGATGCTGTCTATGCGGATATCAGTCAATCGGATTATCCTTTCCAGGTGAACCGAGTCAAAAATGCGGCAGCGGATGTGGCATTTTTCAAGGGCTTGAATCAATACGGGCTGATTGTATTGGATACGCATGGCGATACGTTCTATGATGAAACTATCCTTCAGGCACTGCACGAGAAGTACGGCATTGAATTCCCGTATGCCGGCCCGCAGGTGATGGTTTTGACAGGGGAGCAGGCGACAAGCGCGAACCGGGCCATGCACGAAATCGATTTGAAGAAGGGCAGACTGGCGATCATCTCCGGCTATTATGCCATCACGCCTTCCTTTATTACGCGATATAACGATTCCATGCCGGACTCCATTATCTTCAACGGTAGCTGCCGCAGCTTGTTTAACGATTCGATGGCGGACGCCTTTATCAATAACGGGGCGCAGACCTATTACGGCTATACGAATTACGTTACGCTTGCCTACGATCAAGCCATCGTTACATCTGTGATGAATAGTCTGATCGAGCAAGGGATGAGTACAGCGGAAGCGTTCGATGCTGCGGTTGACGCGCATGGCGCGAGCGACGGATTGGCTTCCTTCGCCATGAAGGGGAGCAGCATCGGCATGAAGACAGAGGGCATCGTGAATGGAACGTTCGAGAACGGAACCTGGAACGGCTGGAACGGGAATGGCGATGTTCGCGTCATTACGCAGCTCGGCCCAGTCAAGCCGACGGACGGAAGTTACATGGCCATCATCAGCACCGGATTGGGATTTGAGAATAATGATGTCAACGGCGGTGTGTTTGATTACAATTCAGACAGCTACATCGAACAGAATTTCTTGATTCCCGCCGGCGCAACACGGCTCTCTTTTGACTATAACTTTATTTCTGAGGAGCCGACAGAGTTTGTAGGAAGTGTGTTCGACGATACCTTCCATGCAACAGTGACCTCGAGTGTGTATGTGTCCGACAATCTGCTGCCTGAATTGGATGTGGAGGGCACTACTGTCACGCAGCAGGTATACAGTGGCTTGGGTACGGTTATTTCAAGCGGCAACGGCGAATACACATACCTGATAGCGGCAGAGTCGATTAATGCCTCGCAGCATTACTGGACCGAGGAGAATCAGGTGGATATCGACTTCTACGGAGGGGACGACACGGCTTACATGACCAATTGGAAGCACATGGTCGTTGATGTTAGCGCGTTCGCAGGTCAGGGACCGATCATTCTTCGTTTCCATGTCTGGGATCAAGGAGACAGCATCTATGATACGGCAGTCCTGATCGATAACATTGTGCTGGAATAGGGACGTGCTGCATGATGGAATCTGCCAGAATATAAGCTCAAAAGGAAATATCCGCTGGACAACTGTCCGGCGGATCTTTTTTTTGGGGGGGAGGCAAGTTGGCTATGGCATCGAGCGATCGGACTATTCCAGCAGCTGCAGGTCGCGCGCGACAAGCAAGGCCTGCGTGCGGGAAGAGACGCCGAGCTTCCCATACATGCGGGACAGGTACACCCGCACGGTTCCGGCGGACAGGGCAAGCTCCTGAGCGATCTGCTTGTTGGTTGCGCCCTGGTTCAGAAGCCGCAGCATGCTGTGCTCGCTTTGGCTGAGCGATTCGACTAGCGCTGCTGGACGGCCTGTCGGCGGCTCGCTGTCAGCGGGGAACGATCCAATCAGCTTGCGCACATACTCCTCGGTCACGTCGGACACGGGCAATCTCTGCGTATCTTCCGTACGTGTCTTCAGATAATGCGTCAACAAGGTATGCATCGCAGGCCCTTCATCCACAAAGCTGCGCACATAGCCGTTCTGTTCCCCCAGCTTCAGCGCTTCGTGGATAGGCAGCAGGGCAGCATCCCGCTGACCGCGCTGCGCTTCCAGCAAGGCTTGAAGCACGGAGATCTCCACGATGCTGGAGATCAGCTGCTCCCGCTCGGCCTGGGGCTTCATCAGCTCCAGCAGACGCAGAGCTTCGTTCTCCTTGTGTTGCTTGCCAAGCAGTCTTACGTAAGAGATATACATATACTCCTGATCGAAAGTAGGCTTGTCCTTGGCGGATAAGCCGAGCCTGGCTGCTATTTTCTTGGCCTGGGCAGTACGGCCTTCGAGCAGGTACACCCGCATTTGGAACGCTCGGAGAAGGCGAAGCCAGTGCGCGTCAGGGACGGTACGCATCTCATCCTGGATCCGGTCATGGGCAAGCTGCGGGCAATTGTTGACCAGATGAAGGCGAGCCTGCGTAATCGCCAACGGGATAGCCAAGCCCGGAATATGCTGCTGTGCCAATGCTTTCTCGACTGCGGTCACCATCTCCCGGCAGCAATCGAGACGGTTCCATTCATAATACCCTTCGAGCATGGTTTGCTTGACATATAAGCTAATGAGAGAATGCGCCCAGCCATGGGACTCCAGATTTCCGGTGAACAAGAGACCGATCATTTCTGCGTCGGCGGAGAGGCGGCCTCTAAGGCCAAGCGGTGTTCGTCTCATCAGCGGCTCAGTCAAGTTGTAATTGTGATTGTAGAAAAGGGCATTCTCCGGCAAGATCTTGTCCAATAATCCATCGACGAACGCAAGCCACTTCTTGAAATCCCCATTCAAAAACATCAGGTTGGCTCGAACGAACAAGATGCCGCTTTGCAACTGGCCTCTTCGCTCCGTTTCGGCCATCGTCGAGAAGGTTTCTTCAACCTTCTCCAGCAGCTGATCCGCTTCCGGCAGCTCTCCGGCCAGCACAAGAACGAACGCGTACAGAAGCGTGAGCTCGGGCGCAAGCGCCGCTTCTGCCGGAAATCGCCGAAACCAATGCAGCAAGGTTTCGTTCTCTCCTCTTCGCAGCACGGCTGGGATGTGCTGCTCCAGATATTCTTGAGCCAACTCGAAGTCCTGCGCTTCCAGCGCAAGATGGATCGCTTCATCCATGAAGCTGTGCGCGGCGAAGCTCTTGCTGGCCGACCGGTTGGCGGCAAGCCACTGCTCGGGCTCGTTCTTCTTGAACTGGCTCTGCAGGAATTGGGCGAACAAATGATGGTAGCGGAACCAGATATCCCGGTCGTCGAGCGGCACGAGGAACAGGTTCAGCTGCTTGACTGTCTCGAGCATGTTCTGGCTGTCTGTCCGAGAAGCAGCCGCATCAGCGATCGAAGCATTCATTCTGGGGAGAACGGAGGTATCCAGCAAGAAGCGGTACAGCTCAGCAGGCAGCTTGGTTATTACTTCATGGAACAGGAAGTCCGAGACGTTCCGGTTGTCGCCGCTGAACGCTTGGATATATTGGTCGCGGTTCATTTCAGAACGAAGGGAAAGTGTCACCAGCTGCAACCCGACCGCCCAGCCTTCCGTTCGCAGGCGAAGCTGCTCGACCTGCTCGCTGGACAAGCTAGTGTCCAATTTATTGGTATAAAATTCCTCGGTCTCATCCTGCGTAAATTGCAGCTTCCTTATATCGATCGCGACATGTTCGTTATGGGCGGTCCATTTGGCAGCAGAAAAAGGCAGCTCGGAGCGGGAGGAAATCATCATGTGCACAACAGGAGGCAAGTAGTCGATGAAGTAAGCAAGGCTGTCATGGATGTGAGTATCGCGAATAACGTGATAATCATCCAGGATGATGACGATCCCTTTGGATAGTGCGAACAGCTCATTTAGGAACGAGTCGAGAAACGTATAGATGGACAGACTCGGCATGGCTTGAGACAGCTCCAAGACTCGTTCACGGATGAACGGGGGAAGCGCCGGGGCGAGCGCATGTGCAACATACCGCCAAAATCGGACGATGTCATTGTCCATATCATCCAGCGATAACCAGGTGCAGGTCGCCTGTCCGGCGTGGACCCACTGGGTCAGGAGCGTCGTCTTGCCGAAACCGGCAGGGGCGGTTACGAGTGTCAGGCGGCCCTTTAATCCTTCTGTAAGCAAGTCCAACAAGCGGTTGCGCCTGATGTGGGCATCCTTCGGGTCGGGAGGGGTGACTTTGGTTTTTAGGATAGTGGTGTAGGTTTGATCCATTCTGAGTTCCTCGTCCTATGTTGTAAAGTCTTCTAATCGCATTATACAAAAAAAACGGACAATTAACATTCGTCAATTCATCATTGTACCTTCAGTTGGTATGATGTAAGGTGCGAACGTGCATCGGGAAATGGGGAGTGAAGGGGTATGAAAGGTCATGGGAGATTCAGATATTTTGCAAAAAAGACAGGCTCGGCGGCAACGCGAAGCATAAATGGGATGTCAACCGTTATACAATCGGGTCCACCTGCTGGTACATGGAGGAAGCTGATGCGGCTAAAGCTAATGGTTCTGCTGATCTGCTGCTTATCATTAGGCGTGCTTGGCATGCCGGGTCTTGCGCAGCGCGAAGCTTATGCCAGCCCGGCCATGAATTTGTATTTTTCAATGGAACGTGATTCGTACAGCCTCTACCAGAAGAGTCTGGCGGATGCGTCTGAAGCGCAGGTCATCGCGCAGAAGAGTATATCAGGCGCGCCTACCGGAATCGCGGTAGATGCGGATAATGAATTCCTGTACTATGCCGCGGACAGGTCACGCATTTATAAGCTGAAACAGGACACTCTGCAAGTCGTCGATACTTATGAAAGCGGGAACCTAATTGTTGAGTTGGCTTTGGATGCAGCTGGCAATCGACTGTATATGATTGATAATAGTGCCGGCAGCGGTCCCGGAACGTTTTTTGCGAGTATTAAGGTGCTTGATCTGGCCAGCCGCTCGATCACGACGATTCACGCGACACCAGAGGATGGCCTTGCCTTCATTTATGGCCTTGCTGTTGATTCGGAGGGGGGCAAGATTTATTTTTACAAGGGAGATTTTAACAGTGGGATCTCCGGCATATTTCGGATGGATTTGGACGGTGGGAATGTAGAAGGATTTATGCCGGGCAGGGGACATTCTGGTTTGGGGTTTGTGATCGACCGAACTGCCGATAAGCTGTACTTTTCGGAAAACAATTCCATACGAGCAGCGAGTTTGTCCACGGGAGAGGTGCAACCACTGCCTGTATATTCAGGCTCTGATTGGATCGGTTCCATCGCGCGCGATCCGAGCACCGGGACTTTCTATTTCGGTACGAACGATAGCTCGATAATGAAAGGGCGTATCTATCGCGTGCTGTCCGCGGATCAGGCAGAGCAGGTTGTTCCGAATGAGGGCTATTTGAACGCACTGGCTATTGCTCCAGCGCCGCTCACCTACACCATTGAACCGATCGACGATCAGACGCTGACAGTACTGGCGGCCGGATACGCGTCGGGTACGCAAGAGACGAAGAGCGTGACGATCACGCGAACGGGAACGGGCGTATTGGAGAATGTGACAGCGAGCTTGAGCGGCACGGATGCGGATGCATTCGAATTGACGCAGCCAGCGGGAACGATAGACGGTGAAAGTGCCGCGTTCACGGTGAAAGCCAAGGACGGTTTGGCAGTAGGCACGTATACAACCACGGTTACGATAAATGCGGATAAGATGGAGCCCGTAAGCTTCACTGTGACGCAGGTGGTGCATTCGTACGCGATTGCCCCGATTGCGAACCAGACACTGACCGAGCTGGCGGCCGGATACGCAGCGGGTACGCAAGAGACGAAGAGCGTAACGATCACGCGAACGGGAACGGGCGTATTGGAGAATGTGGCAGCGAGCCTGGGCGGCACGGATGCGGAAGCATTCGAATTGACGCAGCCAGCGGGAACGATAGACGGTGAAAGTGCCGCGTTCACGGTGAAGGCGAAGGACGGCTTGCCGGCTGGCACGTATACCGCGGCAGTCTCGATCACAGCCGACTATATGGAACCGGTTAGTTTCCATGTAACGCAGGTGGTGCATGCTTATACGATTGCCCCGATTGCGGATTCGACGCTATCGGAGCTCGTCGTGGGCTATGCGCCGGGAACGCAGGAGGCGCGGACCTTGACGATCACGCGAACGGGAACGGGTATATTGACCGATGTATCCGTGAGCTTGAGCGGCGCCAACGCAGACGCGTTCGTCCTCACGCAGCCGGAGGCGACCATTGACGATATGCCTTCCACGTTCACGGTGAAGGCGAAGGATGGCCTGGATGTGGGGACGTATACAGCGACTATCCAGGTAAACGCACAATACATGATACCGGTTAATATCCCCGTGACGCAGGTCATCCGTCCATCGGCAGAGGACAGATTGAGCGGATTGCACATCAGTGAGGGCACGCTGTCGCCTGCCTTTGATCCCGATGTCACAGCTTATTCGGCCAGTGTCCCTTATGCAACCGAGAGCATCACCGTCGCAGCGGCGACATACGATGTCAATGCGGGTTTCACCATATTCAGCGGAGGAGATCCGATCACAGGCTCGGCCCCGTTGGAGGTTGGTTCTAACGTCCTGGAAGTGCGGGTGACTGCACAGGATGGCGTGTCGGTCAAGACTTACACGATTAACGTAATGCGGGCGCCGTCCAGCGATGCATCCATCCGATCGCTGAGCCTGCAAGGCATCGCGTTGAATGAGACGGTGCATGCTGATGTGTATGCATACACAGCCACGGTGACCAATGCCGTTTATGAGACCTATCTTCACGCAGAGCCCGCGCATGCCGATGCGTCGATAAGCGCGCTGACAGTCAATGGCGTGCCAGCGGGCAATCCGATCCCGCTGTCGGTAGGCTCGAATATCATTGAGGTCGAGGTGGAGGCGCAGGACGGCGTGACCAAGCGCACCTACACGATCACCGTTACGCGGGAAGCTTCCGGGAACGCGCAGCTGAGCAGCTTGGACATCAGCGGGGGTACGCTGTCCCCTGCGTTCGCCCCGTCCGTCTATGCCTATACTGCGGCGGTATCCTTCGATACGGAAGCGGTGAGCGTCACGGCTTCGGTCTATCACAGCAATGCGATTCTAAGCATAAATGGCCAGCTGCAAGCGAGCGGGTCCCCGGCGTCGGTTCCGCTGGAAGTCGGGCCGAACATCATCCGCGTTGCGGTTCTGGCGGAGGATGGCATCCATTCGGCGAACTATACACTATCGATTCAGCGAGCAGCGAGCAGCAATGCCGGTCTAGCCGGATTAGTCCTCTCCGATGGAGCGCTGACTCCGGCATTCGAAGCGGATCGCGCGGCCTACACGGCGGCAGTGCCTCATTCGGTCTCGCATGTAACGGTAACCGCATCGGTTAATGATCCGGGCGCAGCCGTCAAGGTAAACGGGCAGGAAGCAACGAGCGGAGAGCCTTCGGCTCCGATCGCGCTTGCTGTCGGGGAGAACACGATTACGGTGGAAGTGACGGCACAGGATGGATCGACCGCACAAACATACAGCGTGGTGGTGACGAGAGCCCAAAAGCCGACAGAGCCTGGCCCAGGTCGCGGCGGCTCCTCCCCATCCTCCGGCGGAGATGCCGAAGCAGACAATGAAGCCCGCTTGGGCTTGTACATTAACGACACCTATCTGGAACAACTGGCGACTAACACAACGACGAACACGGACGGTATCATTCAGACGGTATTGACGGTTGATACGGATCTCATGAAGGCTGAACTTGAACGAGTGGAAGATGATGCGGTTGTGCGCATCCAGGTTGACCATGACGCAGATGAAGTGATCGCGGTGCTGACAGGCGATATTGTGAAAGCTATGGAGGACAAGCGGATGACACTGCTCGTCCAAACGCCAATCGCCGGCTACTGGCTCCCTGCGGCAGAAATCTCCATCGATTTGCAGTCCGAACAGCTCGGACATGCAGCGCATGCGGACATGGTCGTCCAACTCGTGATTGCCAAGAGCAGCAAGAGCAAGGCTGACATGCTAGAGAGCGCAGCGAGGGAGGGCGGATTCACGGTTCAAGCCTCGCCGGTCGATTTCACATTGCATATTCTGCACGATGGCGAATCGCTGGAAGTGAGCAGGTTCAGCGAATTTGTTCAACGGGAAATGCCGGTTTCGGCGGCAGCAGGAGCGGGCAGTGTCACGACTGCTGTCGTTGTGGAAGAAGATGGACGGCTGCGGCATGTTCCGACGTCAAGTACAACCCGCGATGGAGAAGCGTATGCTGTGATCCGCAGCCTGACGAACAGCACGTATGCCGTGATTGCGAACACGGCACGGTTCGGGGATGTTGAGGGGCATTGGAGCCAAGCTGCGGTGAACAATCTGGCATCAAGACTGATCGTGAGCGGTGTCGAGCAGGACCGCTTTGATCCGAATGCTGTTATTACGCGCGCGGAGTTCGCTGCCTTGATCGCGAGGGCGCTGGGATTGCCAGCCAATGAGAAAAAAGCATTGTTCCAGGACGTGAGCCTGAACGCATGGTACGCTGGGGCCGTTACGACAGCTAACGCTTACGGGATCATACAAGGGTATGAAGACGGGACGTTCCGTCCTGCGAAAACCATTACCCGCGAGGAAGCCATGGTCGTATTGGCGAAGGCAT
Source organism: Xylanibacillus composti (assembly GCF_018403685.1). Lineage (NCBI taxonomy): Bacteria > Bacillati > Bacillota > Bacilli > Caryophanales > Paenibacillaceae > Xylanibacillus > Xylanibacillus composti. The sequence continues at coordinate 9,375 of NZ_BOVK01000082.1, read as the reverse complement.
CGCGTCTGGCAGGACTGGATGCGATAGACGCGGAGACAGCGGATGATCCGCTTTCCGAATTCATCGATGGCCTGCAAGTTCAGGCTTGGGCCAGAGAGTCGGCTGCTGCAGCGATCCATGCCGGCTTAATCAGCGGGGCCAATGGAGAATTGCGGCCGGCTGACAGCATCACCAGAGCGGAGACGGCCTCCATCGTCTACCGCCTGCTTGTCCAAGCGGGGTTGATCGAAGAATAAGCGACAAGGATGGTTTTACTGCAAGTGACTGAACACCTTTCGGCGTACATGCCGGGAGGTGTTATTTTTTATATATTGACAACCAGGTGTATGAATAGTATAGTACACTTACAGTGTATGAACCAATTAGTACACACACTTAAGGAAGCGAAGGTGGGGTTGGGACGATGAATGTTTCATTCAATAACCGGGACCCGATCTACTTGCAGGTAGTGCGTTATTTCAAAGCCGAGATTGCCGCCGGCAGACTGAGGGCGGGTGACGAGATTCCGTCTCGCAGAGAATTGGCCGCGCTGCTTAAGATCAATCCCAATACCGCACAAAGGAGTTATAAGGAAATGGAGGAACAAAGCTTGATTATTACCGAAGGCAATTCCCCCAGCCGCATAACGAGCGACGAAGGAATATTGAAATCTATCAGGCAAGAGCTTATCCGTGATGCGGTAGACACGTTCCTAGCATCGATCCGGGGCATGGATATTCCGGTAGAAGAGCTGCTCGAACAGGTCAGAGACAGATATGCCGCAGAACGTTCAAAGGGTTAGGAGGGTGAACCGTGATAGAAGTGCAGCAATTAACGAAAAGGTACGGAAGAAAGAAGGTACTGCAAGACGTTTCGTTCACAGCGGAGAAAGGAAAAGTGACGTGCTTGATCGGCATCAACGGCGTGGGCAAATCCACGATTCTGAAGGGCATCATGGGCTTGGTCCCAATCAGCAGCGGGCGCATCTTGGTCGACGGTCAGCCGATGCAGCCGAAGCTGTATGAGAAGGTTTCGTTTATTCCGGATACAATGACGATGCCGCCGCGCATGAAGATTCAAGATGCGATGCGCTTTATGAAGGACTTTTACAGCCGGTGGAACGAGGAACGGGCGAAGCAGCTCCTGGAATTTTTCAGACTGGGCCAGGACGAGCGTGTCTCGGATTTGTCGAAAGGCAACGCTGCCAAGCTGAATTTGCTGCTCGGGTTGTCTCTGGATGCCGACTATCTGCTGATGGATGAGCCATTCTCCGGCATTGACATGTTCAGCCGCGAGCAAATTGTCGAGGTGTTCACCAGCCATCTGATGGATGACCGCGGTGTGATTATTACCACCCACGAAATTCAGGATGTCGAGCATCTGATAGACAAGGCTGTGCTGCTCAATGAGGGCAGGGTGCTGAAGCAGTTCCAGGTAGAAGAAGTTCGTCTGCATGAAGGAAAATCGGTGGTTGACGTCATGAGAGAGGTGTACCAGCCATGAATCAGTTTTGGAAGCTTATCCATTATGAATTTGCCCGTTTGCGCGCGCTCTATTTAACGTTGATGGCAGCTACTGTACTGGTGCAATTCGGCGGCATGATCTGGTATGTGCGGAGCACGATAGATCGCATTGAATTGCGCATGCAGCGCGGAGCGATCTCGGCTATGGAATATGTGAATGACTATGGACCCGTCAGCTTTTTCGATTACACCCAACATAGCATATGGTTCACGGTGCCGATTGCGCTATGCATTGCCGCTCTGTTCATCTATGTCTTCTTGATCTGGTATCGGGATTGGTGGGGGAAGAACATGTTCATCTATCGCCTGCTGATGCTTCCGCATTCACGGATGTATCTGTACGGCGCCAAGCTGGCGGTGATCCTCATGTCCGTGCTGGGCCTGGTTGCCTTTCAACTGCTTATTTTGCCGATGCAGATCCAAGCATTCGCCTGGCTGATGCCTGAAGCCTTCCATCTGTCCGTATCAACGCATTCAGTGATCCTGGGGAACCCTCTTTTGCATATACTCATCCCTGGCGCGTTCTCGGACTTTGTTCTCTCCTATGCGATAGGAGCGGCAGGTGTGATCATTGTCTTTACAGCTATATTGTTGGAACGCAGCTACCGGTGGAAGGGGATCATTGCTGGTATCGTGTACTGTACAGCGGCTGCTATCGTGTTCTTGCTGCCAATCCTTCTTTCGGAAATGATCAATGATCAGTATCTTTATCCGATGGAACTGTTCTGGTTGACAGTCGGCACGGGACTAATCGTCACTGCAACATCAATCTGGTTAAGTTTCAACTTGTTGAAGAACAAGGTGAGTGTATAACGACAGCGGGGAGGAAAGGAAGTATGACACGTTATTGGTTGCCGGTTCTGGTTCTGGTACTGATCGTATCCAGCGTAGGAACGTACTATATACGAGGAACAGCCAGTCATTTGCCGCAATTTGTGCTGGTTCCGCAGCAAGGGGAAGCAAAAGAAGCGGAGGGAGTAACCATTCGCGGAATGTACAGCTATCCCCGCATCTCTCCAGCGGTCACCATTGGACTGAAAGGAAGCAAATATGTAAGCGAGCAGTCGTTGCTTGAGTCCATGGAGCCGTATTCCTGGTCCAGCGGGGAAATCCGGCAGCTGGCCAAGAATCATCGGCAGTTTATGCGCGGCAAGCGTGCTGACCAGGCATTCTATCAGGATGACAGGCTTCTGGTTTACGTTGGGCTGAAGGAGGATCGCGCATACGGGGCGTGGAGGTATTGGTTTGAGGTGTCCATTCTGGATAAGCAGGAGCAGCAGACAACGAAATACGAGGTTTCTATTTCGGACTTGAACATGTACGCATTCTACCATATTGAAGATGTGCAGGTGATTGGCGAAGAGCTTGCTATTCTCATGAATGGCTACAGAAGCAGCGGCGAAGAGAGAGAATACCGCCGCTATAACCTAGGGATCTCGGATGGTGCCATGCTGTCTAGCGAAGCCGTTTCATTCCCGGGGCAAACTAGTGAAAATGTCCGGAAAGTGTATGAAAGCAATGTGACAAAAGCAGCGCAATACTATGTCTTTTATACGCTGGCCGATGAAGGGTACGTTCCTGCGCAATTGATGCGTTATGAGTTGAGAACAGGCGAAATGGAGACATTGCAATCGCCCGTGATCGACGAATTCCTGGAATTTCAATCCAGCGATGACTATGTAAATATGACTACAGATGGCGATATCCTGTATATGACCCTTTATGGGGAACAGGAAGTGCGGGTACTGGAATATAACTTGGCGGACGATCAAGTCGTGATTCGTCCATTCGAGGTGAAGGGCGCAAAACTCTCCTACATCGACCGAGACCGGATGTATTTGTTGAGTCAGGCAGATCCAGCCTCACCGGCATCGTTTATCATTGTGCAGTTGTCTAGCGGAGAATTGCTGTTTGAAGGAACGATTGAAGGCAAATCGGCGAAACATGCAGATCAGATACAGGGATTGGAATTCTACGGATTTGCGATACAGGGCTGATGCGTATGAAGCTAGAGCAAATTGCCGCCGGTCTAAAGGAGTATGAATTGTTCTGCTATCGCACTGCCTATTACCTGCTTGAACAGGAACATGCCGCGACGATCGCCGCGCAAGAGGCGCTGGCAGAGCTTGGCGGGAACCGCATTTTTTTTGAGCAGCAGCCGCGCGAGCGCAAAGCTTGGGTCAGGAAAGCTGCGCTCAAGCATGCGCTCAAGATTTATGCGGAGTCGTTGGCGGAGCGGAGAATCTAGGCCAGGCACCAAATCGCAGGCGCACAAAGCCCTCTACGTTTGATCAGTAGAGGGCTTTTTTTGCGTGAAGGCAATGGCGGAACAAACACAGATATTTTGGGATTCGGATACATAAAATTAGAAATGATCATATTTTCCGAGCGCGCCTCTCCATAACATTTCTAGGAAAGTAGGGATGCACGTAGTGAGTGATCTTAGCGTTTTGAATGTCAAGGACTTCGGGGCAATTGGTGATGGCAGAAGCCACCCCGTAAGCCAAAGATTCCAATCCTTGGGGGACGCGAGACAGGTTTACCCCCATGCGCAAGCCATGACGGACGAGATCGATTGGTGTGCGATCCAGGGGGCGCTGAACGAGGCTTTATCCTTGGGCGGAAGAGATGTGAAAGTACCGCCAGGCGTATATCGGACAAATCGGACGATTGATATTGTGAGCGGTGTCACTTTCTCGATGAGCCAAGCCGCCGTGATATCCCCTACCGGGGATGTCCATGTGGTCAGATTGCGGAAAAATTCGAAGCTGGAAGGCGGGAAGATTGATACCAGCCGAGTGCGGGACTTCTCCAAAGCGGCAGTCTGGCTGAATGGGGAGGATAAGTTCAAGACGGCCGGGCATCTCACCACTGTTTCCTCCCTGGAATTGACTCACGCTCCCATGTCAAGGACGGGATACGGGATTTATATGCATGCAAGCGGGAATGACAGCAGCATTAGCTGGGTTCACTTCAATAACGTCAACATAGCGTATTATTATTACGGGATTTATGTACATGTTGAGCACACCGGCACACAGCAATATATCAACGGGAATAAATTTGTTCAGATTGGATTGGCGCACAACATATGCGGCATCCGTATCGACAGCCACATGTTCCCGGCCGAAGCTTCGGGCAATTTGTTTGCCGCGGTGGAATGTCAGCCGACCAATCATGAAGAGTATAAGGGCGCCAAGGGATACAACCCGGATGAGAATTTATTCTTTTATGTGTCGGGAGCAAGCAATTATATATCGGGTTATTTTTGGGATGGTCATCTTACCGCCAACAAGCAGAAAGCGGTATTGTCAGCCAACTCCTCGCATTCTCACATTGCGACAAACCTTGACTATACAGTGGTTGCGGATCTCGGACACGAAAACCGGATTATCCCCAACTTTAAAACGAAAAATGACCATGTGCATGCGGTCATTCCACCTACGGTTCATGGATATGACATGTTGGTCGGGAACCAGGACGACTATTTGGCTTACGCCCACAAGCGATTTGTTGTTAGACAAACCTCCGGTCCCGCGCCTTCCGTTGGAGATTTAAGCAGATTGTTTGACCTTCGCGGCGATTACTTCGTTAGGTGGAATGACGGTCGCGAGACGCAGAATCAGCCTGTTTCGATTGAGATACAATTCCCCGCGCCGCTCACCTACGCCGCCAATTTCGGAATGGCGTTCGGCCATTGGAAAGAATCGCCCAGATCGCTGAGAATCAGAGTGTATGCCGAAGGCGAATGGAAGACGGTATGCGACCACCGTGACCTCCCTCCTCTTAAGTATTTTGTGCAGAATTATTTGCCCAACTTTGTAGAAAGAGTGGAGTTTTCACTAGCAGGCACGAATGACAGCAAGAGAAATTATTTGAAAATCGTCAGAGTCTTCGGCCAATCTACAGTAGATTCGGGCGCGGCCTATCTCCAAACCGGCGGCGGCAAGCTCTACGGGGATGTAGATTTAACCCATTATTCCCTGCTCCTCGGCCAGGTCGCTGCCCTTCCGTCTGCATCGGCGGCCCACAGAAGGAAGATGGTACTGGTTCCTGGGGACGGCGTCAACACCGGAGATACATTGTATATCTGCTTGTTGTCGCAGGATGGCCGATACAGATGGAACAGAGTGACGACTGCCCAGCAGTAGCGGAGCTAGCGACAAGACGGGACTGTCCGCCGGACAGTCCTTTTTTGTTTTTTTGAAAGGGGAGAATTTGTCGAAATGTGGTGAGGAATCGAACAAGATATGGTAATATATTTCTATCTTTCTAAATAGAAAGGGACAGCAATCCTAGACAACTAGACGAGGAGGAAACACATTTGCTACGAAAAGCGCTAGGCTGGACGTTGATCGCCGCCATGCTGCAGCTCGCTATCGTTCCGAATATGTTCGGGGCCGCTGCGGCAAATGTCGAAACAGAAGATTGCTATAAAAGGGCCCATGAAGAGCGGATGCCGCGGCCAACCGGGTATATTGGGGCGAACGGTACCTTTGAAACCTACGATTATTCGCATTTGCCTGATCCGCAAGATCTTATTTTTGTATGCATCAACCACACTTTTCTTCCTACGGATGTTCCAGTCGAGGTGGAGAACGGATCGTCTCTCATTCCGATGCGGGCATTGGTAGAAGCCTTGGGCGGGGACGTCATGTGGGAGGAAGCGACTAATACCGTTACCGTCGAGTTGGACGGCAACGTGCTCAAGCTGATCGTGAACGATCCCGTTGCAATGGTAAATGGGAATGCCGTTTCCATGACAGTGCCTGCCCGCAAGATGCAGGGGAGAGTGTATATTCCTCTTCGCTTCGTGTCCGACCAATTGGGAAGGTCGGTTCTATGGCAGCCCCAAAATCGGATAATCAAAGTGTATGGATATCCGGAAATTTCCGGACAATTTGTACATATGCAGGCGAACAATAGTACAGATGACTATAATTACGGCAACTTTTTCAGTACGTCCAGGCGGTATTTGCTGGAGCAAAACGGGGATGTGCATGTGTTGGAGCAATATGGAGGAGAACTGCACATCAAGATTTTTTCCTCATCCTTCGTGAAGCAAGGCGAGCGGAAATTGCCGAATGAGCTGCCGTTGTTCGGAGGCGCGCATGCCGGTGAGGATGGCAACTTCTATGTAGTCTATGCGCAGACGAATCTGGAAGAGTCGAACACGCTGCCGGTTTATCGCATTGTGAAGTACGACAAAGACTGGAACAAGCTGGATCACGCGGACATTCAAGATGTTCATGTAACGAAGCCGCTGAATGCCAGCAACCTGACGATGGACAGCCACAATGGCAAATTGGTCGTTTATACGGGTCGCGAGCGCTACTTGGCAGATGACGGGCTGAATCATCAGTCCAACATCCCTATCCATATACGCATGGAAGATATGGCTGTGTTGTATAAAGGGGGACAGTGGCCGCGCAATCATGTGAGCCATTCCTTCGCCACTTATGTGAGGATGGACGGGGATCGCATCGTGTACGCAGATCACGGGGATGCTTATCCTCGTTCGATTGTCCTTCAGGTTGAAGAATCGGAGCGGATGACGAAAGAGATTGATTTGATCAAGTTTCCAGGTGAAATCGGGGACAATTATACCGGCGCCCATCTAGGCGGTCTGGAAGTGGCGGAGAACCACTATCTGGTTGTCGGTTCGCACATGGCGCCAGAATACTTGTACCGTCCGGGCGGCTCCAAGAATGTCTTCTTGGCCTCAGTGCCGAAGGGTGCGGAGAACACAAGCGATGTGCAGATCACCTACCTGACTAACCATTCCGCTTCGTCGGACGTTTCGGTGACCGAGACGCATCTGGTGAAAGTCAACGACAATCGGTTCGTTGTGCTGTGGAGAGAGTCGGGCGGCGGACACCATGTGTATTACACGGTTATCGATGGGACAGGGAAAGCCGCTGGCGAGCCGAAGAAGCTTGACGGCATCCCTTCGCCGGGTCATCTGACTCCTCTGGTGCTGGGCGATACCTTAGTGTGGTATCATTACGACCCTTATTACAGCAAGGAAGATGGAGTCGAATTTTATACGTTGGTCCTGGAGTAGGAAATCTATCGGCCAAGCGGGAGAAACGTTGTGATGGGAAGGCATTTCCATGCGGCAGCTGCTTAGGCTTCGCGAGTTGACGGGTATTACGCTCTGTTAGGCGGGGCAACCATTTGAAAATGGCAACAGAACGGGCACGAATGGCCGTCCCTATCGCTCAACGGATGCACTAGCATCACAGATAAGCGATAGAGGCGGCCATTTGCTGCTTGGAAAGATCAGCTTTCCGGCGAGGATGCCGGGCGTCAGCAGCAGCTGTGCAGAACGAGGCTATGGGGAATCAGAGGTATTTTCCTTGAATCGATCCAGACAGTCTTTGCAAATACATGACTTGCCCAGCTTATCCCTGGGAACCAGGTCGAGGATTTCGCTTGGAAACACCTCTGCCGCACACCAGCACGATTCATAACCGCAGCCGTTCTGCTTCCCGCAGAGGGGGCACGAACGGTCTTTCTTCATCGTTACATGGCTGGCAACCACTATGATCCCTCCGCAACACGGGCTTTGGCAAGAGGAAGCACCAGGTCTGCCAGAGCGTCCGGAATCTGGAACAAATCTGGGTGAAACAGGCCGGCAAGCAGCTCGGTCCCGTCGATCAAGCTGGTGCTCGGTTGGGTGAAGAATTGGCCGTCTGCCGCATACACTTCATGATGGCGAACAGCTGTCAGCTGCTCCCAGCCATCCAATTCATACAGCTTCTCCGCCTCCTGGGCGGTCCGCTTCACATCGAATCCGCAGGGCGCAATGACGATTACCTCCGGGTCCGCATCCTTCACACGCTCCCAGGCGGTCGGGGACGAATACCCTTCCGGAGCAGATAAGGGGTCCCATCCTCCCGCCAGCGAAATCTGTTCCGGAATCCAATGTCCGCAGTTGAAAATCGGCTCGATCCATTCCATGACCATGACCCTCCTGGGCTGACGCTTATGCGCGCGAAGAGTGGACGCGATGCGATCGATCCGCGCGTTGCAGGACTCGACCAAGGCATGTCCGAACGGTTCATGAGCCAGTTCCTTCGAAATGGTCAGCATATTGTCCAGAACATCCCGCAGCTGCCGCGGAACCAGGGGAACAAGCTTCGGCTGCTTGTCCAGCTGATGAACGGCGCGTTCGACGTACGAGGTGCCGATCTGGCACACATTGCATACGTGCTGGGTGAAGATGACGTCGGGCCGGATCTCCCGCAGCAAGTCCATATCCAGGTAATAGAGCGGTTGATCCAACCGGGCATGCTCGCTGACAATGCGGTTGAGTTCCGAGCTAGTATACGACTGCCCCTCCAAATACGACCGCACGACCTTCGGTTTATCGGAAGGACATTCGAATGTCACCCCATACAGATAGTCCTCCAGTCCCAGCTCCTGAATAATATGCGTGGAGGCAGGCAAAAACGAAAGAGCCTTCAAGGCGGTTCCTCCTTACTTTCATTTAATCTACAGTCTTATGAAGAGAGCGGCCAGAGGGTTTCTCGTACTCGAGGAGTGCGACGTCAGGGAAAAAACTTGTACCGCCACTATTACGATATTTCAATCCATGCACTCACAAGGAGTGCGACTTTCTTGAAACGGCTGATTCTCTTATCGCCTTCAAATTTCAATCCACGCACTCATGAGGAGTGCGACGTTGTCAGCTGTAAATGAACTGATCGGGATCAAAATTTCAATCCACGCACTCATGAGGAGTGCGACGACACGAGTTTTCGTATTAACTGGAATCATGTTGGAATTTCAATCCACGCACTCACAAGGAGTGCGACAAAATTGTAGGCATGGTATCCTCTCCTTACTTAATATTTCAATCCACGCACTC
>NZ_BOVK01000081.1 GCF_018403685.1 Xylanibacillus composti | reverse complement strand
TCATTCGTGTCCGTCACAATAGCCAAACCGCTCCACACGCCCTGTAACGGTCAGCCATGTCCGTAAAAGGCAGACTTCCATACGACTGAATCAACCGCCGCACATGATTATAGGCAACCCGTCGATAGTTGTTGTTTTCCTTGCAGCTCACCTTGCGGGCATCGCCCTGCTTCTCATGTGGTTTGTATTCGATGGGATGCGGGTTATACAAGCTGCGGTCGCTTTCATAATGGTTGGCCTGGTGATCGCCGCAGTCCTCGCATGGAATAAGCGCTGCACCAAGCATCGGCCTGTAGCTATGCCGAGCATACGCATGCGGCAGGCCACAGGCCGATACTTGGTTGGCAGGAAGCCATCAATACTGCGATACTTCAAAATTCGCGCGGCTGGAGCAAATCGAGGCGATTCCCGTACAGGTCCTCGAACACCACTTCGACGCCCCAGGGCACCTCGCTGGGCTCTCCGTGGAAAGTGACGCCCCGCGCCTTCATCTGCTCGTAATCGCGATAGCAGTCGTCCGTTTCCACTACCAGAAATACGTGGTCGGCCGCTTGACTGCCTACCCGTTGTCGCTTCTCCTCCGTATCTGCCTGTACGAACACGATCGCCGTATCGCTATCCGCCGACGGCGCAACAGCCACCCATCTCATCCCCTCGCCGAATGCGTTGTCCGCAAGCAGGGCAAACCCTGCCTTCTCGGTATAGAACGCAATCGCCTCGTCGTAATCATGCACTAAGATTGTGAGATGTCCGATTTTTCGCTTCATCTGTGCCTGGCCCCTTTCCTATAATCCATTCCACTCTATCTTACCCGCTTGCCCGGCGTCCGGATTGTATAAATCCGACAACAGGTCTTGGGTTCGCAAATAAGCTTGGGGCGTCATGCCGACCATCTTCTTGAACGTATGGATAAAGTGCGCCTGGTCGTAAAACTCCCCGTCCATAGCAGCATGGACAAGCTTGTCCTGCGGCGAGGATTTCAGCACCTGCAGCACGTATTGCATGCGCTGGATGTTGGCGAACTGCTTCGGAGACATGCCCAGATCATGCTGGAAATACCGCTCCAATGTCCGTTCGCTGAGGTGGAACTCATGCAAGAGTCCGCGAACCGTCATCAGACCGTGCCGCTGTCTCAGCATCTGGCTGGCTGCCACAACCTCCCGCTTCACCTCATGCTCCGGACTGAGGAAGGAGAGCAGACACGCTTCCAGCTCCAGCAGCTTATGCCTGACCGTGGAGGCAGCATACAAGCGCTCCTCCATCTCCCTGACACGCGGGCCAAGCAGGTCCTCCATATCCCGCACTGCTCCGGCGACCTCCTTCATAGGCAGGCGGACAAAGGGATACAGGCCATACGGCTGAAACACAACACCCATAATTTCCACTTCGCCGCTTCTTTGCACCGTGACATAATCAGTGTGTCTGGCATTCATATGGGTGCGCTTCGGCGCATGCGCCCTGCCGTTCCGGTCGATATAGCGGTGCGGAGCTCCCAGATTGACCACCATATGATAGCAGCCATCCGGCAGCATGCGGGGAGTCACCTCAAGCGCATCGCCCTTCGCCTGCGAGATATGCCAAAGCTGTTGAATATAGGGCTGCAGCGCCGGATGACGGGGCGCATAAGCATGATAGATCATGGATCACCCTCCTACCTGCACAACAGCTGCTGGGATACGATATCCGAGAAGATTTCCATTCCCGGGGTGCGAACAAGATGAATGACATCCGCGTACGGCTCGCTATCCGGCAGCAGGGACACCAGCTCGTTCTCCCGTTCCAGAATGCGTTCCGGGTGGTATACAACATCCGGCCGGCCGTCGAACAGAGCCACATAGAAAATGCCTGTCTCCACGAGGTCCTGGAAGAAGTGGCTGCCATACGACAGCTCCGGCATCATGCCCTCTTCGCGCGAAGCCACCTCGCAGATGACGGACATATGACTCAGCTCAGTGAAGTGAACCGGCACGCCCAGAGAAGGCGTCGTCGTTCCCCATCGCCCCGGTCCCATCAGCATAACCGATTGCCCTTCCAGCGCTGCATTGATCTTGCCGATTTGCCGGGCAACGGCATACTTGCCTTGATTGTTCAGGGCCAGGTAAGGCTTCGCCCGGACGAAGACGACCGCATCGATCGGCAAGCGCACATTCCCCCCCATGAAGTTGCCCTTCGAGGCGAAAAAGCAATCCCGCTTGTCCGCCAGGCTCGGCAGCGCAACCGGCTTCCCCAGGCCTCTCGTCTGAAGCGGCCGACATTGCAGGAGATTTACCTTGAACGCATGGTCCTTCGTAAAATTGGCCGTAAATTCAATGTCTACAGGATAGTCATACACCTTAGACAATAGCGCGAGCATCTCCCGCATCAGCACAGGGAACGCTGTGTTTTTCAGCAGCTTGTGGAAATCGAGGATGTACGGGATCGAACGATCCGCATATCCGAGCTCTCTCAGACGCGCGGCAGTCTGATGGTCGAGCGAGGCGAACAAGTCCTTGCTCGTCTTCAAATCACGATCCAGCACTTCGTCCATTCCTCTGCTGGTCAGCGCATTCTCGCTCAGAGAAAGGAGATCGACAATGCGCTGAGAGAACTTCTGATGATCCTCCGCATTCATCAGCGGCAGACGCAAGGGATCGTCAAGGCTGACGATTCTGACATAGTCGCCTACCGTCCGATCAACCGCCCGGGTGCCAAGTCCAAACACAAGACGGAGCATGCCGGCCTCCATATCTACACGCTCATCCCAGACATAGAGATTGGAGGAATTGCCAACGCCGGCGATGTGGGGATAGAAATTGTCGCCGTGGTGATCGCCCGACACCCGCTGCACGAGAATGGCCATCTGCTCATCCTGCTCCGCCAGTCCCCGGTTCAGCCGGTAATGCAGGGCATCTTCATTCATTGTGCTCGCATAGACGGTGCGGATCGCCTGCTCAAACGCCGCATACCGCTCCTCCGGCGTCCCTTGATTGACGCAGAACACACTTTCATACTTCCCGGCAAATGCATTCCCAAAGTTGTCCTCCAAGAGGGAGCTCGAACGCACGATGATCGGAGATTGTCCGAAATACTCGAGAATCTGCACGAACTGCTCCTGAATATTTTCCGGGAACCTTCCGTTCAACAGCTTCTCCCTGAGCTCAGGGGCGTGCAGAAAGTAGCCCTCCCGCGTTTTCTGCCGGGTGCGCAGCTTCCACCAGCCGTTCTGTACGATATAGGTATAGAACACATCGGAACCGAGATAGAACGAATCGTGCGGTTCCATGTTCGGCGCGAAGCGGTCTTGCCCTTCCATCTCCAGAATTTTGCGGGCCAGCAGCATGCCCACGCTTTTGCCCCCTATAAAGCCTGTGCCTACCTCGCGGGATGCAATCTGCAAGATATCGCTTAAGGTAAAGTACCGGTCGCAGAGCTCCAGCATGCGGGATTCATGGCCAATCAGCATCTTCATCAGCTGGCGCTTCTTCTCTTCCTGTACGGCCTGCTCCTGGTCCAGCGCTTCCTTCGCCTGCTGGAACAGGATGTTCCAATAGTCGAGGCGCTCCTCGCCGCGGGAGATGGTGGAGAACAGCGCCGCTGCCTCCGTACTGGCCGTAATGCAGACCGCCTCCTGCCCCTTGATCAGGTGGGGGAAGAACATTGTAGGCGAATAGCGGTTCCATACCTTCAAGGGGTGCACATACAGCTGCTCCTTCACCTGGTACAAATCCAGCAGCAGCTGCGTAGTCTCCCGTATGCCTGCAATGGTACTGTACGTATGGGCATTGCGGATAATGGCGAAATAAGCGATCGTATGCAACTCGTACAAATATGGGCAGGCCACCTTGAAGAAATTGCCGATCATCAGGTCGGAATGCCAATAAGCAAGCAAATCCGTCAGACAGTCGAAGACGTAGAAGGCTCCCTTGCCTTCCTGCTCCACCAAGTAGTGCACCGTAGTCGCGAAGCTCTCGAAGCCTTTGCTGGCATCCACCTCGCAAATGTGCAAATCAGCGCCCGGCTCCAATAGCGGCTCGTGGCTGCCAAAACGCACATAGATCAGCTTGCGCTGATCGGCCCTCGCTTGCCGAACATAAGGCTCCAGCATCTTCTTGTAGTTCTCAACAGAATCGACTTGCCAGACCACGTTGTCGCCCAGCCGCAGCCGATCAATCGCTTGGTCGAGACCCGACAAGCCCGTGCTGACTTTCTCATGTACATTCATGCGCCTTCTCCCTTCTGCGCGTCATTTCTGCCAAGCGCAGAGCACTTGTATGAATCCCTGCTTCTTCCCCATCACCGGGGGAACCGCCAGGGGCTAGTCATCGCGTAACCTCTGTACTCATTCACTATAAAACAATCTTTCTTCACGTACAATGTGACACCGTCCCCGATGCCCGCGACGGGCCCTCCGCTGCACGCAGCGAAACATTTGCTTCAAGCACTACGTCTAATAAGCTGTCGAGAGCTTTGAGATTGGAAGCAGAGAAAGGAGCTTATATATGAAAAAAATGATCCTGCTGGCTGCCGCGTGCCTGTGCCTTCTTGCCGGAACGACGCCGGCCGGTGCAGCCGAAGGGATAAGCAAGCGCCCATTGAGCGAAGTATTCCACCACCTTGTCATCGTCCCCTACGATTATCAAGGGAAGGCTTTCATAAGCGGGCAAATGGAGGATGTATATGGCGACTACGAAATGGTGCAGCGCGATGGCCGCGTGCTCGTGCCTATCCGTCTGATGAGTTATCTGGCCACGCAGGCCGACGGAAACAACAGCTACTGGGATGCAGTATGGCAACCGGAGCAACCGGATATGGTCCGACTGATTAATCATCGCACGCAGAAGACAGTCATCTTCACCGTAAACAGCCATACGATTCTGGTCAACAACGAGCCGCATATAATGGATGTCGCGCCCCAGAAGGTCAACGGAAGCATCATGCTGCCATTAAGAAGCGCTGCAGAGGCGCTGGATCAGCACATCGATTGGCTGAACGGCTTGATTCTGATTGGCAGCGACTACGTGGATTTGCAGCATCCGCAGACTACAGCCCTGATAGATGCCGTCAAGAAGCAGCTGACCGATCCGCGTGAGCGAATGGATGACGGACGCAAGCTGGAACCCGCCGCCCAGTATGGAGACAAATTGTTTTACTTCAAAACGCTGGTCGATTCGGAGCAATATAGGAGGCTGCTTTATGCCAAGCTGCCCGGCGGCAAGGAATTGCCTATTACCCTGACAGGCCAGCCGCTGTTGCAATACACAGCCATGTTGGACGACGAAATGTACTATATCACCATACAGAATGGCGAGACTGAGCTGCATGTGTACAGCTTTGCCGAAGGCACGTCGCACAAAGTGAGCGGCATCAGAGATTGGAAGCCCGGCGACGGATGGTTCACCGGCGTCGAAGAGCTAGACAATGAGCTCTACGTGACGCTGCATACCGGCGACAACATTATGGGCGGCGATACTGTGTATAAGGTTGTGGACGGTTCCTTGCAGAAAGTGACTAGCGCAAAGAGCCTCATTCGTCTCATCCAAGAAGGCGACAAGCTGTACTTCACCGATTTCCTGTTCATGCAAGATTTCGCCAACAATCTGAAGCAGATGGACTTGAAATCAGGCGATACTGTGCGGATCGGCGTGGAAGGCTACGCTTACGGAGCCAGCCGATATGCGCATGATGACGGAAGCGTGAGTTACTCGGGGAACCGCTCGCTCTACGTCCGGGACGGCCATTTGTATGCAGTGGCCTACCATGTAGACGACTCGCGGGACAGAAGCGCCGTGTACAAGCTGAACTTGGCCGACCAGACGCAGGTGCAGCTTACCCCGCCGGCTGACCAGTTCTGGATCGCGGGCAAAAATCTCTATTACCGCGAATTCGAAACGGGTCATCTGGCCGTGACTGATCTCAACGGCGGCGTACAGCGAACGCTGGTGGAGCGGCCTATTCTGGGCGCCCAATTCATCGGCGGCAGCATCTACTACACATCCAATGCCAGCAGAGATGCCTACAAGCCCGGCGTGCTGTACCGTCTGGACCTGGCAGATGAGGAAGAAATAAGGTTGAGCGACCTTGCGGTCAGCTCGTATTTCGCAGGGGAATCCGGGATCTATTATGTTTCCCACAGCTATGCGCCGGGCATCTACAAGATAGGCGCTGACGGACGACATGCGCATCTGGTCAGCGACCATATCGATTCGGCGATCTTGACCGATGAAGGTCTGGTCTATACCTTGAAGTACGAAGAAGGAATTTATACGGTGAAATGACGGTCATACGAAACTGTCCCGAGTCAGCCTGGCTGTCGGGACAGTTTTTTCTTTGGCTTCGGGCACCGGGATGAACGGAATCAGTTCCGGTCTCGTTCAACCGACGCTTTCATTCCGTCATCGCGGCGGTCTCACCCGCCGGTTTAATGTTCCCTCCACCAAGCGGCGGCGATAGAAGCAGCCTCTCTGCGCAGCGGTACGGTCTCCCCGAGGCGGGGCGCGAGCAGTGTCACCCCTCTTCGCTCCGCTTCCCGCCTGGCGCGCTCGACTGGATCGATCCAGCTATGATAGGCCAGCGTAAAAGCGCCCCAATGGCTCAGCATCATGCGATCCCCCTTCACGTCCAGATGCGCCTGAACCGATTGCTCGGGCATCATATGGACATTCGGCCAGCGCGTGTCGTATTGCCCTCCCTCGATAAACGTGAAGTCGAACGGACCGTAGGCTTCGCCAATCTCCTGAAAATGCGGTCCATAGCCGCCATCCCCGCTGATGTACAAGCGCAGCCCGCTGCTGAGAATCACCCACCCCATCCACAAGGTAGAATCGCGGTTGGCCAGCCCTCTTCCCGAGAAATGGCGTGCAGGCACAGCGGCCAGCGTCAACCCCTCCCATTCCAGCTCATCCCACCAGTTCAACTCGCGAATGCGGCCCCTCTCTACACCCCATCGCACCAGATGCGCCCCAACGCCCAACGGGACAAAAAACTGACGCACCTTATGCCGAAGTCGCTGTATCGACGGATAGTCCAAATGATCGTAATGGTCGTGCGTAATCAGCACGGCGTCGATTGCAGGCAACGCCTCGGTCATGGCGAGCAGATCTCCGCTGTACCGCTTGCTTCCCACGAAGGATACCGGGGATGCGGAGCGGCCGAACATGGGATCAACCAAGAGCTGCTTGCCTTCGATGCTTAACAGAAAGGTCGAATGCCCGAACCAGGTCAATGCCGGCTCCCCGCTGCGGATGCGCGCCCAATCCGGTTCTGCAAGCGGAAGCGGCTGCCGCGGACGACGCTCTTCGCCCCCCTTCCATGCATCCCGGATGAAGGAACCTATCGTAGAGAGATTCATTTCCATCTGCACGGGACTAGGATTGCGGAATTTGCCATTCGCATAATTGCTGTGCGCACGGAATTTCTGTTTATCCTCGCGGCCTAACCTGCCGCCAAAGACGGGATGCACATTTACGTACAGCGTGATGCCCAACACGAGCCCGAACACGAGAATGATTGCGTAAATCATCGCTTGCTGCTCCTTTTCTTTTGCCGATTTCTATGGATCAAGTTCAAGCGGGCTTTCGAATATTCCACACCCTTTCCCCTGATTATCGCATATCGGATTGGACCAGACAAATCCGCACCGGGCCTGTGCCGCACCCTCGTTTTGCGGTATACTTAAGCTACAATATTCTGTATGAAAAAAGGAGCGAGAACCCGATGTCCACCATACGCCCTCCCTGCTAATCCTTCGCACAAGCCCGACCGCGCGCCCCTCCTTCCTGATGAGCAGCAAACCCAAACCATCAGGAAAGGAGTGAACCCCTATTGCGGGTCGGTCGAATATCTGGAAACTATACGGCATTCGCTTCTTCTACAGTCTGATTCCGGCCTATGTCATAGAACGGCTGTATTGGGAAGAACGAGGCATGACGATCCAATACGTCGTCTACACGGAGATCATCTATGCCATTGCCATTATGCTGCTGGAGCTGCCGACAGGAATCCTGGCAGACAAGTGGGGCCGCAAGCCCATGGTCGTGCTGGCCGCATGTATGGGCTGCCTGGAATTTTTCCTCCTGCTGCATGCCTCACAGTTTTGGCACTTCGCGCTTGTTGTCGTGCTGGCTGCGGCAGGCAGCTCTGCCGCAAGCGGAACCGAAACGGCCTTGCTGTACGATTCCTTGGCAGCGAATGGCCGCGAGCGAGCATTCGAGAAGATCGTCGGAAGGATGCGGGGATTTGACCTTGTTGCGACGATGCTGGCCGCGCTGGGCGGCAGCTGGTTGGCGCATCAATTCGGCTTCGCCTTCAATTACTGGCTCTCCCTGTTCAGCATGGGGCTGTGTCTGCTGCTGACCTGCCTGCTTATTGAGCCTGTTACGAGCCCTTCTGCAACGGGGCAGAATGAAGAGCCGCTTCCGGTCAAACAATTCGTGCGGCAAGCCCTGCTCCAGTTCAGAGACCGCCCTGGCCTGCTTCTTGTCGTGCTGGCTGCCACGGTTACCGGAGCCGCGATCAACTTCATTGATGAGTTCTGGCAAATTTATCTGGATCGAATTGGCATCTCGGTCCTTTACTTCGGCCTGTTCTCGGCGGCCATCTATTTCCTGCAGCTTCCCGGCAGCTTGCTCGCATACCGGCTGCGGGACATCTTCGGCTGCAGGCCCTTGCTGCTCATCATCTTGGCGGGGCTGACGCTCGGCTTCGGCTACATGGCGGCGGTACCGGGCACGAGCAGCATCGCGGCCCTCTTCCTCATCTGCCTGTTCGCAGGCATGATCGAGCCGCTTGCTGCAGGCTACCTGCACCACCGGATTGACTCCTCCATGCGCGCGACAATGGGGTCCTTCCAATCATTCGGCACCAATGCGGCGATAATGGGGACGGGACTTGGCTTCGGCTTCGCCTCCGCGCGCTGGGACATCTTCGGCGGTTATGGCTTGATTGCCGTCCTGTGCGGCGGCTTTTTGACTTACTTTTTCTTCGCCTCGAAGCGGCAACTGGACTAGCTGCAGCAGTCGCCGTTGCTTATCTTTGGATGCCTCTTCAAAGCCCAATAATGATTGTTAACAGCCTTAGCTCGACTATCTTTAAGAGCTAAGGCTGTTTCTCTTATTCTGCAGTTGCCGCTCGTTGTGATAGCGGTCCATCCGGGCAAATCAGCCGCAAATCTTTCAACCTTTCTTTTACCTTAAAGAGAGAAAGCCGGTGATAAACCAATAGGAAGGCATGCTAGCGAATCAAAATCAGCGATTAGAACTAACCTGGAGGTTATTCATGTGAAAAAGCGGAACGTGGTTATTGGCCTTGCCTTGACGCTATGCCTTGCTGTGGGAAATATCGCACCGGCGATTCAGGCCAACGCGGCGGATAGGTCCGATTATACCGGCCATTGGGCAAACGAAACGATTGAAAAATGGATACATATGCACATGTTGAATGGTTTCCCCGACGGATCCATTCGTCCGGACCAGCCGATTACGCGCGCCGAATTTATCGTTTTTGCAAATCTCGCATTCGGTTTTACGGGAGGGGCGGCAATCCCCTTTCACGATGTGAATGAAGCCGACTGGTACGCGACGGCAGTTGCGGAAGCGCTCCAAGCGGGATACGTATCGGGTTATATAGACGGCTCATTCCGTCCGATGCAGGAAGTGAGTCGGCAGGAAGCCGCGCAGATGGTGACGCAGATGATGGAACTCCATCCCGATCCGGCTGCAGCAGCCTCCTTCGTCGACGCAGCAGCGATCACGGATTGGAGCCGTGGTGCGGTAGGAGCCGTCACGGCGCACAGGATCATGAACGGCTACCCGGACGGACGGTTCCGACCGGAACGTTCGCTGACCCGGGCGGAAGCGATCGTGCTGCTGGAGCAGGCGCGTGCGGCGCGGGGGACGACTGCTAATGAATCGGATACGATGGCTGAGCGCGTGATCATTGACGAGGAAGGGGGCACTTTCGGTCCGAACGATGGCAGTCTGCGCCGGATTGTCGGAGATGTGCTTGTCGCCGCGCCGGATGCAACGCTCCGAAACTTGATCATTGAAGGCGATTTGGTCATTGCGCAAGAAGTCGGCGAAGGCGATGTCGATCTGCAAAATGTGGAAGTGCAGGGAACGATGACTGTGCACGGCGGAGGAAGCGATAGCATCCGCCTGCATGACAGTGCGATTATCCGACTTGTGATTGACAAAGCAGGCGGCGCGGTGCGCATTGTCGTATCCGGAAATACGTCCGTTGAGGAAACGATTGTCTAATAACCGGAATCTCATTGACGGAAGTTATGCCGTCCGATACTGTCCTGATTCTAAACACGACGGATCGGAACAAGGCCACCCTCACCTTGACGGGAGACTGGAGTGACGGGACGACAGGCGTTGACGTGACAGCGGAGGCGATGTGGCACTCAACCAATTCCCGAATCGCCACAGTCGTTGACGGACAAGTCACGGCTCTAGAGGCCGGAACCGCGGTCATCAAAGCCGTCTTGGGTGGGAGCGTCATCGCAATTCCGGTAACTGTGGAGTGAAAACCGTCCGACGTAATCAAAAAGAGGGTCGCCCCTCAGTCATCTATGATGACTTTTGGGGCACCCTCTTTTTTTCCTGCTCAGTGGATTGCTCGCCATCACCGACCAATCACGGCTCGATCGTTCTCGCTTTCAGAAGAATATAGCTCAATGGGGAATTGATCGTGCTTTTGCTTTTTTCTAATGTATAGGTCGCGTCCTTCTTCACAGGGGGACGCTCTTTCGTATCCGCGTAATGTTCGAAGGTGTAGCGATCCGGATGAAGAAACGTGGTCACGAGATCCATCTTGCCTTCCGGTATGTCTGCACCGGTGATGTTCTGTACAGTCACAGACAGATGGATGGTTTCCGTCGTATTCGCTCCTTCCGTAACGCGCTCCATGTCTACGCTTGCGCGCTTGACACTAAATGCAGTGGGGCGATCCACATGTTGCAGATTTCGATCCAGATCCTCGATTTCGTTCAGCCGCTGTGTCTTCATGACCCTGTCATCGGAGATCGCCACAGTCCCGCCCTTCCACTCCGCTTGCAACGAGAAAGCGTCCAGCAGGACACGCAGCGGCACGATCATGCTGTTCTTATAGAGGACCGGCTCAGTATCATAAGTGATGGATTCCCCGTTGACTATCGCGTTAGGGGAACCTATATAAAGTTCGGTAGACCGTCCATCGAACGTAATCTGCGCCCGCCGCTCATCAGGGTGATAATCCACTGTCGCCCCTAATAGCTCAGATACAGCCCGCAGCGGCAGCATGAAGCGGTTGTTCTCATCGATATACGGCGCAATCGGTGTCGTGTACAGAATGTAGGTATCATTCACGTGGAGGAACACGTCCCTTTCTTCCGCCTTCGCCTGCAATGGCGTGAAGACGAAGGTCAGGGCCAGACCGACTGCAGCTAGACGCGCAACGAACTTTTTCAACATAAGCATTCTCTCCTTTGCTGCTATGGTCAATGCAAATATAAAGGCATCCTGCTTAGAATGATGCAGAGAAACCGCAAGAAGGAACTCTAACGGAACCAGGAGACACTATTAAGCGAATTTCGACGATAATGGAATTCTAACGGAAGCCAGAGACGCTATTAAGCGGAATGGGAGTCTTGTTCGTATATTTTCGTTGCAATAAGGTCCGTGAGTTCCGTTAGGATGGAAATGGGTCGGAAAAAGGGCAATTAGCGTCTGTCAGTTCCGTTAGAGCGGAGGCAGCTTTCAGCTGGATGCAGCACTTGGCGCTTGGGACAGCTTTCGGTTGGATGCACCACTTGGCGCTTGGTGCGTGCAGGACTTAGTCCTTGGAGCATGGTACGCATGCTGCGGGCCTGACACTTGGCGCGCGAAGTCTACTGAAGCAAGCGCAAATCCCACGGACTCGGACCCGCCAACACAACCAGTGCCATCCACCCGTTAAAAAAAAGGCAGCCGCTGATAGCGACTGCCTTTCCCCAAGCTGACTTATTATGCTGTCTGCGGCACTTTCACCAGCACTTGGTATACCTTTCCTGCCTGCGGCTGACGGATGATGCCGTCCTCAACAAGTGTTCCATCGACATAGACTTCTGTCGCGTTCACGCCTGCTTCGCGCTTGATCTCGACGTGCAGCTCTGCGCCGCGGAACGTCCGCTTCACCTTCGCCTCGTTCCAGCTCGATGGCAGCTGCGGCTTCACTTGCAGACCGTCCCGGTTGCCCTGAATGCCGAACAGCCCGTCTATCAGGATGCGGTACACCCAAGGCACCGTCCCGGTGTTGAACAGATGGCTGGAGCGGCCGGCTGTACGCGGGAATTGGCGATATGCCCCGCGATAGTAGTTCGGGATGAACACCGGCAGCTGTCCGCGCTGCACGATATCCTCCTCGGCCGGTCCGGGCAGCATTTTGCGCAGCAGCCGGAACGCATTGTCCTGCTTGCCCACTGTGTACAGCGCGTAGATGTAGAAGGCTGCGGCGTGATTATATACCGCGCCGTTCTCGGCCGAACCCGGGTGCTTCTGGGTTACCCGGCCTACGTCCTCACGCATAGCCGTATATGGGGGCCCCAGCATTTCCACGCCATAAGGCGATTCCAGCTGCTCTTCGACCGCGCGGACGAGCTTCTCCCGCTTCTCCTCGTCTGCTGCGCCGCTGAGCATCGACCAGCCTTGCGGATTGACGAAGATGCGTCCCTCCTTGTCCTTGCTGATGCCGAAGGTGACATTGTCGTCCGTAATGCCGCGCGCGTACCATTCGCCGTCCCAGAAATATTGATTGACCGTTTCATTCGTCTTCTCGGCAGCCTGGCGGTATTCCTGGCTAGCTTCTGCACGTCCGGCATTTTCACAGATGTCCGCCCACACATTGAACGCATACGCTGTGGCGATTGTCAGCCAGCCCGAGACGCCCTTGCCCTTGTAGCCGACCATATTCATCGGGTCGCACCAATCGCCTTGATTAATGTAATTGAGACCGCGTTCATCCCGATCCTGAAGCAGCCAATTCATCGCCCTGTCGATATGCTCGGCGACGGTCGCTTCTCCCTCTCCATCCGCAAATGGCACCACTTCGTCCAGAATCGAATAGTCATCCGTCTCGTCCAAGTATGTGCTCAGGCAGACCGGCAACCAGACGCAATGATCGGTATGCGGCACTTGGTTGATATATTTCAATTCCGCGTCCTTGTGCAGAATGATGCCATCCGGCATAGCGCCGCTTGCCTTCTGTTGGCTAAGGGCGATCAGGAACGACTTCCTGGCAACCTGCGGCATAATATAGCTCATGCCCATATGATCCTGCAGGAAGTTCCGGGTTTGCGGATCGGTAGACAAGCGGTTCGTGACGCCATGATAATAGATCTGACGCGGCAGCCAATGGTTCACGAAATTGTCGAGGTCCGCATCCGGGGTTTCGATCTCGATGCTGCCCCGTCCTTCTCTAATGTAAGCATCATATTCCCGCTCCGAAGCGGCGAAGGCGTCCGCATCGCCGAAGTATCGCTTGCGGATATCAGCGATCTGGCCATCGTTATGTGCGGGGCCGAAGATGAAGCGGTAAGCCTGCTCCCCATTCGCATCCAGTTCAACCCGGTATTGCAATGCGCACAGCGGTGTCTCATAGCGGGAGTCGCCCTTGGCGAGCAGTTCTTCCTGAACCGCGGATGGCCGCATGATGCCGCCCTCTCCCTCGAACGCTTCCTGGCTGACCTCCCATGCTGCAGGTGCTTGATCGGCAAGCAAATAGGTCTTATCGTTGTAGGTTTTGATTTTGTCATAATCTTGGTACTTCTGGTAAGGAGTAATGGAGGTGCAGACGATCCCCTGCAAATCCTCGCGATATTCGCCGGATTGATTCATCCACGACATATAGCCCACTGTAAAGTAGGGATAGATGCTGAGCTTACGCTTTTTCCCTGATAGGTTTGTCACCTTTATACGCCACAGTTCCATCGCTTCTTCCTTCGGCAGGGACAAACTCATTTCAACCCGTACGCCCTTGCATTCTACACGCCAGCCAATCGTGCTCTTGCCCACGATGAATGCGTAGCTGTCTGCCGGCTCACGCACAGGCTCGTAAGGAGCCGAGAACAGCTCGCCTGTCTCCTCATCCTTCACAAATACAAAGCGGCCGGGATGATGAGCATAGTAAGGCTGCTCCGGCTGCATGAATGTTTTGGCCTCCAAATTCGGCGCATGCGAATATTTCGCCGGTTCCGGCTGCATAAATTGCGCAACCGCATATCCCCGGCAGTTCACATGAATCATCATCTTCTCATTCCACAAAAAACCTGAGGCTTTCGGCAAAATAGTCGGACTCGTCAGCTCATAATACTCGTCTCTTGCTCTTAACATGGCGCACCTCCACTATAGTCTGTCCTTATTATACTACGTGGGGGAATAAAAGAAATCTGAGTTTCTTATGTTCTTCCATCTGTACGGGAACCTGGCAGAGAGGGGCGTTCCAATCGATGAAATTGCCGCTCACCCGTTCTTGTCCGGCTTATTGTAACCCCGTTCGCCATACGGCTGAAGCTCCTCCAGCATCAGCTGCTCAAGCTCCTCCAATTCCTTCTTGTACTTGACCAGCTCTTCATCGCTCTGCAAAAACTCTTCCTGCGGTTTGAGAGTCTGTAGCACTTCGAAGGAGAAGTTCTCCTCGCCGTATTTCTTCCAATCGTCCTGCAGCTCTTTGTTGATGTAGTAACTGCCCATATTGAGCTGAAACCGAAGCCCGTTATAGGCGCCGTCCAAATTCATGCTGCTGCCGATTAGACGCTTGCCGTTTGTCTTGTTTAGCAGCTGGTAGACTCCCATGGGCCGGTGAGTCTGCACATAGGCTTTGGCCATTTCTTTTCGTTTTTGCTTATCCATAGTCATGGCTTGGTCCTCCTGTCCTCTTCTGAAAGCTTGACCCAGTATTCCTTCCCGCTGGGCAGCCTCTCCATAAATCCATAATCGATCAAATAACGCCGCAGGGTCACGTAATCCGGGTAAATCTCCCTCAGCTTCTCATTGACTTCTTGCTCGGAATAAGTGCGATTCGCCTGGAACCTTCTGGCGACATGCGTCAGAATGGCCAGCTTGTGCTTCTGCTTCTTCGGGAATTGGGCCAATGCGCCCTCAAGGCCGTTTGGGAAGTAGACCCGCAGCAGATTCTCGTGTTCCTCTTCCGTAATCGCATATCGCTCATCTACCATTTCAGGTGTGCGGTGCGTGTGGATGAATTTTTGCGGTCTGGCCGTTTTTTCCTCAATTTGCTCCATAATCGCCAGGAATACTTTGGCCTGTTTCATCTTTTCCCGCAATGCAAACCGGTGATTTCGAACAATGGACGTGCTGTTGCTGCCAATCTCCTTCATGATCTCCTTATCGCTCCAACCTTGATCGAACAGCTGGACGAGCTGTTTTTGCAAATCGGACAAGCCCGTTATTTTCTTATCCAAGCCTAGCAGGTAAGTGAGCATGGAGCGATGCTCAAGCTCGATATGCCGCCGCATGAATCGCTCCGCCTCGTAATATTGACCATTGTCGGCGTATATTCTCCCTTGTTCAAACGATTCGCCGCACACCAAACAGACAAACTCCTCTTCCCGTTCCAGATATACATAGCCGCGCTTCAGTTCTTCCACTGACGCTGACCAAAACAATTCGGAAGCATGATGCATGTGAATTCACCTCTTAACACAAGCTTATATCATTTATGTTTGCATATTGTCAAACGAAATATAAATTTGTTTGCAAAATAAAGAACTTTAACTTGGCATATGTCTGGCCTTGGTGTCAATAGTCTGTGAAAATGTCACCTTAACTTTTCTAAGAAAATGTCACTTTCAGTGTGGATCGAGGCCGTCTAAAAAGAG
>NZ_BOVK01000080.1 GCF_018403685.1 Xylanibacillus composti | reverse complement strand
GCTTCACTTTCGGGTTCGGTTCAATCGGGCCCCGCGAAAGTATTTGAGATGGCTTCGGAGCAACGCTTCACTTTCGTGGGATCTTTTATGTTATGCAGCACGACGGAGGGAATAGGATAGCTATGGAGAAACTGATGATTGCCGGAGGCCGTCCTCTTCGCGGGACTGTGCAGATAAGCGGCGCCAAAAACAGCGCGATTGCGCTAATTCCGGCAGCCGTATTATCGGAAACCCCGGTGACCTTGGACAATTTGCCAGCGCTAAGTGATGTTGCCATCTACTGCGAATTATTGCAAGAGCTGGGCTGCTCCGTAGATTGGAATGGGGACGAACTGAGCATTGACCCGACACATATTCGTTCGGTCCCTATGCCTAACGGGAATGTCAAGAAGCTTCGGGCGTCTTATTATTTGATGGGGGCGTTACTGGGCCGTTTCGGTGAGGCGCATATCGGCATGCCCGGAGGCTGCAACTTCGAGCCAAGGCCAATCGATCAGCATATAAAGGGATTCGAGGCGCTGGGCGCAGTTGTTACGAACGAGAATGGCGCACTTCACCTTCGGGCGAAGGAACTGCGTGGCGCCAAGATTTATCTGGATGTTGTCAGTGTAGGCGCAACCATTAATATTATGTTGGCTGCCGCACGCGCCAAAGGCACAACCGTCATTGAAAATGCAGCGAAAGAACCGGAAATCATCGATGTTGCCACTCTCCTCAGCTCCATGGGAGCGAAGATCAAGGGGGCTGGTACAGAAACGATCCGGATTGAAGGCGTGGAATCGATGCATGGCTGCAGGCATTCCATCATCCCTGATCGCATTCAAGCAGGTACGTATATGATAGCTGCAGCTGCCACAAAAGGCGATGTCCTCATTGATAACATTATTCCGAAGCATATGGAAGCACTAACCGCAAAAATGCAAGAAATGGGCGTTCATATTTATGAAATGGATGAAGCGATTCGCGTAGTGGGTCAACCGGAGTATCAGAGTGTCGATGTCAAGGCGCTCGTGTATCCCGGATTTGCGACTGATTTGCAATCGCCGATGACCAGTCTGCTAACGCAAGCCAGAGGGGTTAGCATTCTAACCGATCAGGTATACAGCAATCGCTTTAAGCATATCCCTGAATTAAACCGAATGGGCGCAAAAATCAAGGTAGAAGGGCGTTCGGCGATTATTGAGCATGCCGAGCTGCACCCGGCAAAGGTGAAGGCTAGCGATCTTCGGGCAGGGGCTTCGTTAATCATTGCGGCATTAACGGCGAAGGAAGGGGTTACGGAGGTAACGGGGGTTGAGTTTATAGACCGCGGATACGACCGTATAGTAGAGAACTTGTCCGCGTTAGGAGCGGAAGTTTGGCGAGAGTGAATGAACTGCCTTCAAAAAGGGAAGGCATAGAGATATAGAGTAATAGAAGCGATACGAAATTGAATAACGTGGGTGGTACACGATATGGAAATGAATTTAGCCCAATTGGAAGGGCTGAAACTGACGGAGCTTTATGCATTGGCCAAACAGTATCAAATAGCCTACTACGGCCAAATGAAGAAAAAAGAGCTAATCTTCGCGATCCTGCGGGCACAAGCGGAAGAAAGCGGATTTATGTTTATGCAAGGTGTTCTTGAAATCTTGCCGGAGGGCTTTGGCTTTTTGAGGCCCATTAATTATTTGCCTAGCTCGGAGGATATTTATATTTCAGCCTCGCAAATTCGCAAATTCGATTTGCGGACAGGTGACTTGGTATCAGGCAAATGCAGGCCGCCGAAGGAAAATGAACGATATTTCGGACTCCTCCATGTAGAGGCAGTCAATGGCGAAAATCCGAACAAGGCCGCAGAACGGCTTCATTTTCCCGCATTGACTCCTCTATTTCCGCAAACCAAACTCATCTTGGAAACTTCCCCAACTCACCTGGCAACACGAACCATGGATTTATTATCTCCAGTAGGATTAGGGCAACGCGGATTAATAGTTGCGCCGCCTAAAGCGGGCAAGACGCTGCTGTTGAAGCAAATTGCCAACAGCATCTCGACCAACTATCCGGATATTGAGCTATTCGTGCTGCTGATTGATGAACGGCCGGAGGAAGTCACGGATATGCAGCGTTCGGTTAAAGGGGAAGTCATTGCTTCGACCTTCGATGAGCTGCCGGAGAATCATATCAAGGTCGCGGAGCTTGTGCTGGAAAGAGCGATGCGTCTGGTGGAGCATAAGAAGGAAGTTGTCATTTTGCTGGACAGCATTACAAGATTGGCTCGGGCTTACAATTTGGTTATTCCGCCATCAGGACGAACCTTATCCGGGGGCATTGATCCGGCAGCCTTCCATCGGCCGAAGCGCTTTTTCGGCGCAGCTCGAAATGTGGAAGAGGGCGGAAGTCTGACCATCCTGGCCACTGCGCTGGTTGAGACCGGATCGCGTATGGACGATGTCATTTATGAGGAATTTAAGGGAACGGGCAATATGGAGCTGCATCTCGATCGCAGGCTGGCCGAGCGTCGTGTCTTCCCGGCAATCGATATACGCCGATCAGGTACGCGGCGGGAGGAGCTGCTGCTTAGCAAGGAGCAGCTGGATAAGATCTGGGCGCTTCGCAAGACGATGAACGATTCGCCGGATGTAACGGAAGCGCTTCTGAAGAAGCTGAGAGAAACGAAGACGAATGATGAATTTCTGGCATCGCTGGACTCGACCGCCCCAAGCACCACGCGTCGTCCGCGCAGCACCATTACCCAATCGTAATGGATATGCAATAATTGAGGAACGGCAGAGCCTCAGACGGCTTGGGCCAACCTCGAAAGCAAGAAAGGAAGAAAGCGAGCATGTACGCGGTTTATGCAGATCCACAAGGAAATGTCTTCGAACATGAGCAATATCTTGCACTAGGCCGTGGCGGCGAGATGCTCACCGAGCTCGTCCCGGAGGAATGGATTCCGCTTCCGGAAGGCGCGACCTTGGTCAGCTTGCCGGGCACACGGGCTGTGGGCTTGCAAGCAGACAGCGAAAGCATGGCGCTCTTGCCGGAGGAATGCACAGCGGTAGGGGCGTTAATGCCGCAGGGCTTCACCCGCTTGTATTTGCCCGCATATGTGAAGGCGGACAAGGAGGCGGTGCTTCCATTGTTTGGCTATACGGCGGTTGCTTGGAAGGACGGCCAGTTTTATGTGGCAGCCGATCCGACGGATGATCCGGAGCCGTGGAATCCAAGGAACTGCGATGTGGACGAGCTGAATGCGAAGGTGGATCAGCTTAAAGCGCGCTATCCGGACAATCGTCTCTATGAGCATTTGTCGCACTGCGCTTTGTCCTATGAATGCCTTACCGCTTCGAATACGTTCCTGCAGCGGCTGGAGGGAGCCGTGCCGGTGTCCTTCTCCTGTAATGCCGGCTGTTTCGGGTGTATTTCCGAGCAGCCAGAGGAGCGGGCTTTCGTTGCTCCGCAAACGCGTCTGAAATTCCGGCCCAGTGTGGAAGAAGTGGTCGAAATTATGCTGGAGCAGCTGAAGGAGCCGGAGGCGATCATCAGCTTCGGCCAGGGCTGTGAAGGGGAGCCTTCTACTCAGGCACCCACGATCATCGAGGCGATTCGCCGGGTGCGGGAGCAGACGGACAACGGCTATATCAACATTAACACCAATGCGGGCTTGACCGACCATATCAAAGGGATTGTAGATGCCGGGCTGGACTTGATGCGCGTGAGCACGATCAGTGCGTTGGACGAGCATTACAACGCATACTATATGCCGCGCGGCTATACGTTGGCGAATGTGGAACGCAGCCTGATTTATGCGGCTGAGCAAGGGGTCTATACCTCGATCAACTACTTGATCTTTCCCGGTGTCACAGATCGGGAGGAAGAAATTGAGGCCATGCTGGAATTCGTCAAGCGTACGGGGCTGAAGTTGATTCAGATGCGGAACTTGAATATTGACCCGGAAAGCTACTTGAATCTGATTCCAAAGCCGCAAGGCGAGCTGTATGGCATGAAGCAGATGCTGGAGATCTTCCGGGCAGAGCTTCCGGATGTCGTCATTGGTTCGTACACGCATGTGCCGCCGCTGGCACAGCGCAGACGGAAGCGTCCCGCCGCTTCCCGATAAATCGTGCGAGCAAACTGCCCACCGTCGAAGGATTTGACGAAGGGGCAGTTTTTTCTTGGTCTGGGATCAAAATAGCGGGAATTGCAACATGACAACGATTTTATAAGCTTAGGCGTTAGAAAATTTGCTTAATAGTGATTGCACGAACATAGCAAGATAAAAAGAGCGGGGGCCTGCGCCTCCGCTCTTTTTATCTCTTCACCTGTCGAGACAGTTAATGAACCTAGTCGATCAAATCCAGCAACCGCTTGATCATGGAAATCGCTTCGGCTCGGGAAGCGTTCGCCTTCGGATCAAAGCTCCCGTCAGGTCTTCCGCTGATCAGCCCCAAGGAGGCCGCAGATCCGATCGCCGACTTCGCCCATTCGCTGGCCGCCTCGATATCAGCGAATTGTGCAGCGTTCACCGCGGTCTGCAGATTTGCTGCATCTACACCCTTCGCTTTGGCGTATGCCTGGACAATCATCACGGCCATTTGTTCACGGGTAATGCGCGTGCTTGGCGCAAAGTGATCCTGATCCACTCCGTTCACAATGCCGGCGGTGAATGCTCGATTGACGGCTTCCGCGTACCAGCTGCCTGATGGCACATCGGCAAATTGTTTGTCCGACCGCTCTTCGAGCTGCAGCGTTCGCACCAGCAATGCAGTGAACTCAGCGCGGGTGATCGGCGTGTTTGGAGCAAAGCTGTCGGCAGTTACCCCTTGTGCAATATGGCGGGCGGCCATCGTTTCTATATCAATTTGCGCCCAGTGTCCCTGCACGTCCTTGAAAAGCTTATGGTAAGCAAAGACAGTAAACTGGGAGAAATGGTCGGTCTCAAATTGCACTGTGCGCCCATTTGCGCTAACCTTGCCGCCGATATACGCCCAGCTTCTTTGCCGCTCATTGTAATAGTATGCACCGAGCTTATGCAGTTCGCTTGTTTGAGCGCGCACATGCATAGCGATCTTCACAGGCTTCAGGAACGATGACACGGCTTGTTCATTGATCTGCAGCTTCAGATCGATAACCGGTGCTACGGCAGCGGTCCCTTCCGGTCTATTGTTCAAGGCTCCGTCTGATGTAGCATCCAAGATAGTAAACACTAATGTACCGCTTAACCGGCTGTCCGCCACAAAGCCTGGTTCGAACGTATACGTGGCATCGTTCGTTTCAATGCGCCATGCTTTCTGCTTGGCGTTGGCCTGTTTCACCAATTCGGCAGACAGCTCGACGATCACGCCATTTACTCCAGCCTCCGCCTTGGCGTCAATTATGATCACCTCGGCATCGCCGTCAATGGCATCTTGTATGCGTCGTTCGTCCGGCTTCACGGTGATGATCGTTTTGCTGTTTTCTTCCGACTCATTGTTGTCAGTGGTTGGGAAACCGCCGCCAAAGAATCCGCCGCCAGGGCCGCCTCCGAAGCCGCCGCCAGGAATGGCGAGCGTCTTCACCGAGGTCGTTCGGGAAGTCCCGTTGCCTGCAGCATCATAGGCCGTCACGCGCACATCGTAGGTCGTGTTCGCATTCAGTCCACGGAACGTAACGCCGTTCACATCCGGCGAATAGTCGTTCCACTTCCGGCCGTTCAAGTAAACCGCATAGCCCGCAAGGGTGTGATCATCGACAGCATGCGGCCAAGTAAGGCGGAAGCCGGAAGTTGTCACATCTGATGAGGCGAGTGCATTGTTGGCCCAGCTTGGCCCGACTTTGTCTGCTGTAAAGGTAATGGCATGCGGATTCGGCAGCGCATCGCCCAACTTATCCTTGAGTGCGTCAGCAGGAATGTGAACATTGTAAGACACACCGTGTGACAATGGGGCGGTTGGTTGAATGAGCAGCGCATCCCCATCAAGAGCAGTTTGGGTCGGCACCGAGCCGTTCAAGCTGGTCAGCGCGATTTGGTTGAAGTAAACAGATGCCGTTACGGACGCGTTGAAAAATACCGGAAAGGCCCCATTCTCTTCATTGTAGTAGTGATCATACATGAACATGTAGCTGTCAGGACTTAATGTCACACCGACAGCATCCCAAGCACGCTTCACGATGCTTCTGACTTCCTCTTTTTCCTGTTGCGTCAGAGACAGATAGTCGACGGCTTGCAGATAGGCAAAGCGGGCGTCCATGAAATCAGAGGCTGGATGCAAATAAGTGGTCAATGCCCGGTAAGTGAGCTGTCCCAACAAGTAGCGGCCATCGAAGTCCGCGTCTTCCAGATGGGTAGCCATCAGGTAAGCGGCATGGTTCGGAATGCCGCTGTTGATATGCACGCCTCCGTAATCACCGGCTTCTGTGTTCGGCAGGTAGACATATTCATTCATATGCTTCGGCTGCCATTGCAGGCCACGGTGAGGATTGGCCAAATCCCGCAGTGGCACAGTCCCTGCATCCTCGCCAATCGTCCAGTCGTCGGCATCGAACACAACCGCCATAATGTCCGCGATCGATTCGTTCAAGGCGCCCGACTGGTTTTCATAGAGCAGGTTGGCCGTGTGCTCGATGACCCCATGTGTCAATTCGTGCGCAACGATATCGTTCGCGCAAGAGAGGCAATTGAACAGAGCATCGCTGCCTTCTCCGCCGTCCCCGTACCACATCGCGCCCAATGCCCAGAAGGCATTGTCGAGAGGAATCTCTCGTCCGGTGCTCAAGTCGATATCGACGACATGTACGAAAGAATATAAATCCATTCCTTCGTCATCAATACTGTCACGACCGAACTGATCTCTGTAAAACTCATAAACTTCGCCAGTCCAGTAATGGGCATCGACGGCATGGGTGTCGGTGAAGCCATGGCTCGTTTCGCTAGAGATGGGCTTAAGGATATAAGCAGAGTTGCCGTACTCCGCGTTCAGGGACGCGTAGTCCATCGTAATAATCAAGCCCTGTTCTTCCAGCGCTCCCGAGCTGAGATCCAGATAGCGCTCCAGATCGATAGGCGCGCCATCATACATAGCGCGTGAGGCATCAAGCGTATAGTAGCGTCCGTCCGTGTGATCCCGGCTTACCTGCAGCGGCAGCACGCCGAAGGTGCCTGTACCTGATCCCTCAACGGGAGAGACGGCATGCCTCGTTTTATTAATTGCATGAATCAAGCGACCGTCCTTCGCATCCACGAAGG
Organism: Xylanibacillus composti; assembly: GCF_018403685.1. Classification (NCBI taxonomy): domain Bacteria; kingdom Bacillati; phylum Bacillota; class Bacilli; order Caryophanales; family Paenibacillaceae; genus Xylanibacillus; species Xylanibacillus composti. The sequence continues at coordinate 15,643 of NZ_BOVK01000080.1, read as the reverse complement.
CGATCCAACTGCCGATGGAGGGAACCATATAATCAGCTTCTACTTGATAAGCCAAATAATAGCGATCGTCATACGGATAAACAACAAGCTCGGCAGCAGGCGGGGCAATCGGGAAGGATTCTTGACCCGTGCCGAACTGCACGGGCTGGCCATGACGTTCCTCCAGAAACAAGCCGAGCACAGCAATGGCTTCCTCGCCAGTCAGAACAGGCGTGACATCAAGCTCCAAGCCGTTGAGCGCATCGTCGAACTTGTCGGTGGCCGCGTAAATTTGATTAGCGGCATTCTTGTGCACATAGGCATACTTCCCGTATACCGGGATGCCTTTATATTGCTGCTGATAGAGCACATGGCTTTTGCCTTGGGCATCCCGCTTAAAACCCGCAATGCTCATGGAATCATTCGTGCCGGGATAAGGGGGGAACGGCAGCTGGACATCGTGACTCAGTGCAGCAGATGCCGCCAGTCCGCTATTGGCCGGAACCACGCACGCCATCATGACTATTGCCACAAATAAAAGGAACGCTTGACGCAGTTTTGGGTAACGCATAGAAACTATCACTCTCCCAATAAAAATTGAACACGAAAAAAAACACAAGGGCTGTTTCACTCGCAACCTATGCTTGCATCATCCTCTCGCTCAAGGCCTCCTCACCGTACATCGGCGGGATTTCATCGTTTTTTCGAGACAACGCCAATGAATTGAGAAGTTTTCTATCTATTACAGAATACATTTTAAGAGGAATAGTATGGAAAATCAATAATAGAGTGAAAGAAAAAAATCCAGTATCATTTTCCGGAAGATTAGCATCGAACCCTGCTTCAACAGCGGCCAGAACACATACCCTTGCCCTCTGCATGGAAGATACCTCCCAACCCCCGACAGCAGCCCGAGAGCGATTCCAACAATCGTTCCCCACTCAAATGAGGTTGTGCTAAACTAATACAATAAAGCGCTTTCATGAAAAAGGGTGTGGAGGAATGAAGAGAGCAACGATCTGGTTCATGGGGTTCAGTCTTTTTATAGTGGCTCTTGGCTTCTCTGTATACTACAGCTATCAGGTATATCAAGGCCACAAAATAATTTCGGGCATTTATCAGCAGGATGTGGCGGGACCGGCACCGTATCGGATAGTCGTAATCGGCGAGGAAATCGGAAATCCCTTCTGGAGCATCTTCAAGCAAGGTGCGTTCCCTGTGGCTGAGCAGCACGGGGTAGATCTGGAATTCTGGGGGACGCTTCGTCCGAATAGCGAAGAGATGATCAAAAACATGGAGATCGCCATTGCCTCGAATGTGGACGGGATTATCGTGCAGGCGGTAGCTCATCCGGATTTCAGCCGACTCATACTGCTGAAAGCCTCGGCGGCGGGCATTCCGGTTATTACCGCTGCCAGCGACATGCCTGCCGGACCGGAAGCATTGCGCAAGACATATGTCGGATCCGACCATTTCCAGGAAGGGGTACGCATGGGCGAACATGTTGCTGCACAAATGAACGGGTATGGGAAGCTAGGCATCATTATGGGCCGCACCAATGTTAGCAACCAGGCGTTGAGGCTGGAAGGCTTGCGTCAGGTCCTGGAGCAGTATCCAGAGTTCGAGGTGATCGAGAATCGGCCGGAAGAGCTGGATGCCGAACAGGATGTGATGGCGGGCATCCGAGCGTTGTTGAATGAACATCCAGATTGCAAGGTGTTCATCGGGCTCAGTTCGGAATCGGGGGAAAAGATTGTGGAAGCGATTAAGCGCAGGGCACGGATTGAGCCGTACGGAATTTATTTTTTTGATGACAATATGGAAACGGTCTCTCTCGTCCGGGACGGCACGGCGGACGGTGCAGTCATACAAAATCCGGAGGAAATGGGCCGCAAGAGTGTCGAATTGATGCTGCGTTGGCTGGAAGGCGTTCATATTCCGCTGCCGGACGTGTACCACACTCCGTTCGAGCTCATTACAGATGGGGAAGCGATGTAGCATGAGGCGCATACAGAATCAAATAGTGCTTCTGTCCGTACTTGTATGGATCATCATGGCGGCAATTTGGCTCCTGATGAATGCTTATACGCAGCAATCGATCAACAAGTACAACGAAATTCTGAGCCGCTACATGCTGATGAACGGGCTGGCACAGCTGAGCAGCAGCGCGATGGGCGAGCTCGATCGGTATGTGCAAGCGCCGCATGGAGACATGCTCGGCTCCTATGAACGGCTGCGCGAGCAGATCGAGCAAGGGAGAGAGAACTTGTATCGCCTGCGACATAGCCGGAACCGCATTGAATTGACGAACTACTACTACGTCAGCGAGAGTCAGCGTGAAGAGATGGACCGGGTTGTCGCCATCGTTCGTGACGGGGCAGACGGAGATTACGCCAAGCACTTTGAGGAAGCGGAGAAGCTGTCCCAGTATTTGCAGGATTCGGCGATGCGCCTCTTCAGTACGGAGCTGACTACATCGGAGCAGGTTTACCGCGAGATCATCCAGCAGAGCGAATATGTTATGCGGCTGGGCATATGGATATTGGTGATGTCCTCCCTGATTTTGTTTTGGCTTTCCTTCCGTTTTGCACGCAGCATTACCCGACCGATTATCGAGCTCACCTCCGCTGCGAAGGATATCTCACGAGGGAACTTCAATAAGCCGATCTCCTTGCAGGGCAGTGACGAAATGGTGTTTCTGGCGCGAACTTTCGACCGAATGAGAGAGGATATTCGCAATTATATTGAGGAGATTCGCAGCAAGGCGCAGGTCGAGAAAGATTTGCAGTCCCATAAGCTGCTGCTGAAGGAAAGCGAGCTGAGGCATCTGCAGAGTCAGATTAATCCGCATTTCCTGTTTAATTCACTGAATATTTTGTCTAAAAAAGCTTATCTTGAAGGTGCGCCGGAAACGTGTGAGCTCATTACATCTGTCTCCAACTTGCTCCGCTATAACTTGCGGCGATCTGACGGGACCGTAACGATACAGGAGGAGCTGCAGGTGCTCGAAGAATACATGACGATCCAGAAAGCGCGGTTTGGCGAGCGTGTCACTTATCAGGTTCGGGTTGAGCCTGGCTGTTCAGCATTTGTTATTCCTGCTTTGACACTTCAGCCGCTTGTGGAAAATGCCTTCATTCATGCCATAGAACCTTCTGAAGAAGGGGGAGCAATCGAAATAGACGTTGCGGATGAAGGGGAGGCGGTTTGCGTGCAGGTGCGGGATACAGGCAGCGGGATCCCGGAGGCCGCAATTCAACAGGCGCTTCAGGGGAGAAGCGTGGACAGCGGCAAAGGGCATTCCACGGGCATTGGTCTGGGCAACGTGATTCAGAGGCTCCGTCTGTACTATGGGCAGGAGGATATTATGCAGATTACAAGCTCTTCTGAAACTGGTTCTTGCTTCACGATGAAATTGCCGAAGGGGGCTGGGCTTCATGATCAAGCTGCTGATCGCGGATGACGAGCATATAGAACGAATGGCCTTGCAGCGAATCATTGAGGAAGGACTGCCGGATGTGAAGGTAGTTGGCTTGGCACCGAGCGGGAGAATTGCCGTGGAACAGGCGGAACTGCTTGAACCTGATCTCATTCTGATGGATATCAGCATGCCTGGCATGGATGGGCTGGAAGCATTGGCGCGGATTCGGGGGAAGCGCCCGGGAGTTACATGCATCATGGTTTCGGCTTACGATGATTTCGAATATGCCCGTCAGGCTATCCGACTGGGAGTGAAGGATTACCTGCTCAAACCGACCAGGCCGGCAGATATTGTACAAACCGTGCGTGCGGTAGTTGATGCACTGCAGGAGGAACGCAGGGAGGAGGGACGGCGGGAGCAAGAGCGGGATCGTCTGGAGAGGCTGCTGCCAATCGCTGAAGCCGATTTCGTCACCCAACTCCTGTTCGATCATGTGCATGAAGTGCATGTGGCTGAGATGCTGCCCTGCGCTGACCAGTCTGTTCAGTATACCGTGGCTGTCCTGACTGTGGTCGCCCGTCAGGAAGATGCAGGCTTGGGGAGGGAAGAAGAGTGCGCCTGTTACCGCGTCCTGAAGCAAGTGATTCATATGCATGCACAGGCGAGAGTAGGTCCAATGGTCGCCCGGCAGATTCCCGTAATCCTGCTGCACCCAAGCGGGGTGAGCGGCGGACAATCCTATCGTTCGCAAGCAGCGCTTATGCTGCGCAAGCTGCTGAACCGCATGCACAATCATCCTCACTTCGCATTGTTTGTCGGTATAGGCACTCCGGTGGATGAACTGGATAATATTCGGCTATCGTATCATGAAGCGCTGCTGGCATCAGCGGATCTCAGTCTGCCGGCCAAGCACTGTTTTTACGAAGATTTGAAGCATACCTCCATTGACGAAGCTTCTTATTTGGAAGTGGAGAAGCAAGTTTTGGAGGCAGTGCGCTGCGACAATCGTGATATTCTTCGCCAGCAAGTATTGCGGATTGTCGATGCTTATGCGTGCGGTGGCCGTGCCCTGCTGGAAGCGCAGCAGAGACTGCTTGACGTGCTGCTTATCGTGTGGCGGCTCCTCCAAGAGAGAGGAAGCGATGTGGATAAGCCTTATTTCGCTTCGCAATCGGCCACCTATGCCCAGCTGCGGGCTGCTACCAGCATACTGTTGGAGCGCTTGCTGGCATCGGCTGATGAGCAGAGGCAAGCCATGCAACCGGAGGCCTTTGCCAATCTTAAGTCTTACATTATGGACCATGCGCATAAAGACCTCTCCTTGGAAAGTATCGCCCGGCACGTCCAGCGCAGTCCATATTATGTCAGCAAGCTGTTCAAGGAGCACTTTGGCATGAACTATATTGATTACCTGACTGCCTGCCGGATCGAGAAGGCCAAGCAGCTGATGTTGGATAAGGAGAAGAGTCTGAAGGCCATTGCTGTTGAGGTAGGTTATCATAACCCGAACTACTTCTCCCGCGTATTCAAAAAAATATGCGGAAACTCCCCCACTGCCTATCGCGCCCGCCTGTTTGGCGGGAGCTAGGCTCTTTTTTTATCGAGTTCCGCAGCAGACTTCCGGCGTATGGCTGCTTTCGCAGATAATCCCTAAGGGAAATCAAAAAAGTGAAGATGTTTGCAAAAATGTGCAGATGATCGAAGGCAAGCTGAAGCCAAAACGATGATAAGGTGGAATCGTAATAAGCCATTACACGAAACGAAAGGGGAAGGGAAATGCGAATGAAAACGTGGGGGATTGTTCTTGGGACTGCCGTCTTGGTCCTGATGCTCGCCGCATGCGGAGGCGGCAACGCGAGCACCGGCGGCAGCAGCAACGGCAGCGGCGGCGGCGGTGACGACAAGATTGTGATCGGCTTCTCACTCGACACGCTGCAGGAGGAACGTTGGGAGCGGGATCGGGACTTGTTCGTCGAGCGGGCCAAGGAGCTTGGTGCGGAGGTTAATGTGCAATCGGCGAATAGCGATGACGCCAAGCAGATTGCCCAGGCCGAGAATCTGATCAGCCAAGGGGTTGACGTCCTGGTTGTCGTGCCGCACAACGCGGATGCCGCGGCAGCTATTGTGGAGAAAGCCCATGCGGCTGGCATCAAAGTGTTGTCGTATGACCGACTGATTAAGAATTCTGATGTGGATCTCTACGTATCCTTTGACAATGAGCGCGTTGGGGAGATGCAGGCCCAGGCAATCGTCGAAGCTGCCCCTGCCGGCAAATATGTGTACATTGGCGGATCAGATACAGACAATAACGCGCATCTGTTCAAGCAAGGAGCCTTTAACATATTGCAGCCGAAGATCGACGCAGGGGAAATCGAGATTGTGTATGACCAGTGGACGAAGGATTGGAATCCGGCAAACGCCTTGGCCAACATGGAGAATGCGCTGACAGCGAACAACAATGACATCGACGCTGTGGTAGCTGCCAATGACGGCACGGCAGGCGGCGTTATTCAAGCATTGACCGCTCAAGGACTGGCAGGCAAAATCCCGGTATCCGGACAGGATGCGGAGCTGGCTGCCGCTCAGCGGATCGTGGAAGGTACACAGACGATGACTGTTTACAAGCCGATTCGCGAGCTGGCGCGCACTTCCGCTGAATTGGCGGTCAAGATGGCCAAGGGAGAAGAAATCGAAACTGACAACACAGTCAATAATGCGAAGATCGATGTGCCTTCGATTTTGCTCGATCCGATCGCAGTCACGAAGGACAATATGGACGATACGATCATTGCAGACGGCTTCCATTCCAGAGAGGATGTATATAAGAACGTGGAGTAACGCGCAGTTCGAAGCACACATAAGGAAGGGGTGTCTGTGGCGAGCTCGGACACCCCTTCTCTCGCGAATTCACGAATTCATCTCTTGGAGGAAAGCATATGGCTGCAATTGCGTTGGAAATGAGGAATATTACGAAGACGTTCCCGGGCGTGAAAGCGCTGGATCAGGTTACTTTCCAGGTGAATCAAGGGGAGATTCATGCGTTGTGCGGAGAGAACGGTGCTGGCAAATCGACCCTTATGAAGATTCTGAGCGGCTTGTATCCTGCAGACAGCTTCGAAGGCGAAATTTATATGAATGGCGTGCGTCAGCAATTCCAGCATATTAAGGATGCGGAACAGGCCGGTATAGCGATCATTTACCAGGAGCTGGCTTTAGTCAGGCAAATGAAGGTGAGTGAGAATTTGTTCCTGGGGAACGAGCCGAGGCGATTTGGCATCATTCAGTGGGACGAGGTTAATCGCGAAAGCGAGCGCTGGCTTAGGGAGGTTGGACTTCGAGGCATTAAGCCAGATCAGATTGCCGGTACATTGGGCATCGGCCAGCAGCAGCTTGTGGAAATTGCCAAAGCGCTCTCCAAACATGCGAAAATATTAATTTTGGATGAGCCAACTGCTGCTCTGACTGAGCATGAGGTGGAAATTCTGTTGAATATCCTGAAGGATTTCCGCAGTCGCGGCGTGACGTGCATTTATATTTCTCATAAGTTGAATGAAGTTTTTGAAATTGCGGATACGATTACGGTGCTGAGAGATGGCCAAACGGTGGCCACGAAGCCTGCCTCCGAGTTGTCAGAGGACCAGGTGATCTCCCTGATGGTAGGCAGAGAAATCAAGGAGCGCTTTCCGCGCGTCGAGGCTATTCCGGGAAGTACGGTTCTATCGGTTCAGAATTACACGATATGGAGCAAGGATCTTCCTGGTGTGAAAGTGGTGGAGGATGTTTCCTTCGAGGCGCGAAGCGGGGAGATACTGGGAATCGCCGGACTGATGGGTTCTGGCCGGACCGAGCTGGTGATGAGCTTGTTCGGCGCCTATCCCGGCAAGGCAGAAGGCAAGGTGCTGCTGGACGGCAAGCCGGTGCGGTTCAAGAATACGGGCCAAGCGATACAGGCTGGTATGGCACTCGTTTCCGAGGACCGGAAGAAGGACGGGCTGGTGCTCGGAATGAGCATTCAGAACAATATAAGCATGCCCAGCCTCGGCCGTTTTTCTCCCGGCGGTGTCATTGACGAGAATCGAGAGGTGCAGGAAGCTTGGCATTACCACCGTTCGCTGCGGGTGAAAGCTCCCTCTGTAGAGACGATAGTAGGTACGCTGAGCGGCGGCAATCAGCAGAAGGTCGTCATTGGGAAGTGGCTCATGACCGAACCGAAGGTGTTGATTCTGGATGAGCCGACACGCGGCATTGATGTAGGCGCCAAGTACGAAATTTATACCATTATGAATGAGCTGGTCAGGAAGGGCGTGGCCATCATCATGATTTCTTCCGAGCTGCCGGAAGTGCTTGGCATGAGTCATCGCATCTTGGTATTGGGCGAAGGGCGCATGCGCGGCGAGTTCCATCATGCTGAGGCCACGCAAGAACGTATTATGACTGCTGCTACAGGAGGGAAGTAACATGAGTGCAGAGCCAAAACCGAAAATAACGACCGGGCCTGCCCGCAAGATTATCTGGTTCAAGATGGATATTCGCGCATACAGCATGATTGCGGCCTTGATCGCGATATGGCTGCTATTTTCCTTCATGAGCGATGCCTTCCTGACACCGCGCAACTTGTCCAATTTATTTTTGCAAATGTCGGTCACCGCTATTCTCGCTATTGGCATGGTCTTGGTTATAGTAGCCGGGCAAATCGATTTGTCTGTTGGATCTATCCTGGGCTTCACCGGCGGCGTTGCAGCTGTCCTGAACGTCTGGTATGACTGGAACACGATTCCGGTCATTCTTGTGACTGTGCTTCTCGGTGCGGTTATTGGATTTGTCCAGGGGTGGTGGGTGGCTTACCGTGCGGTGCCCGCGTTTATCGTCACTTTGGGCGGTATGCTGATCTATCGAGGGCTCCTCTTGATGGTCAGCCGCAGCCAGACAGTGGCCCCGCTTGATCCGTCCCTTCGTTATGTCGGCCAGGAATATGTTGTGCCGGTGTTAGGCTATATGCTTGCAGGCGCAGCGGTCGCGTTCGTTATCTTGAATACGCTGCGCAAGCGCAGGGCGCGCCGCAAATACGGGTTTGAGCTCGATCCGATGATGCTCGATGCCGGCAAGGTTGTGCTGACCGCCATGTTGATTCTGCTTTTCGTCCTTGTCATGAACCAGTATCAGGGCATTCCGGTGCCTTTTATTATCGTAATCGTGCTAGCACTGGTGTTCACCTTTATTGCCAAACATACGGTATTCGGCAGACAAGTATACGCGCTTGGCGGCAATCCGGAGGCTGCCCGCTTGTCCGGTATCAATATCAAGCAGAGGCTGCTGATGGTGTTTGTGTTGAACGGTACGCTGGCAGCTATTGCCGGGATTATCTATACATCGCGCTTGAATGCCGGGACGACCAGCGCCGGGGAAATGATGGAACTGGATGCCATTGCCGCGTGCGTGATCGGCGGCACAAGCTTGATGGGCGGTGCTGGAACAATAATCGGCGCAGTAATCGGCGCGCTTGTCATGGCTAGTCTCGACAACGGCATGAGTATTATGAATCTGGACAGCTACTGGCAATTTGTCGTGAAGGGCTCGATATTGATTCTGGCTGTTTGGATCGATATTTACAGCAGACAGAGAAAAAACCATGTGTAAGACTGGCTTGGAATTTCACCTTGCAAGGCAGGTAGACGCATGCTATAATTCTTTTACTGTGTCATTTTTACTCTGGATTTGCCTAGAATCCAGGGCGGAAAGAGGTGAAGCAAGATGAAAACGGAAATTCAGCCGAAATATCACGTAACGACCGCTACTTGCGCTTGCGGCAATACGTTTGAGACGGGTTCGGTTAAAGAAAATCTGCGCGTGGAAATTTGCTCGGTTTGCCATCCATTCTTTACAGGGAAACAGAAGTTTCTGGATGCCGGCGGCCGCGTAGACAAGTTCAAGAAGAAATACGGCATGTAATACAAGCATGCATATCAGATTCCCCCTTCAGCCATCCTATTGGCTAAAGGGGGTTTTCTCTGTGTGGAGGCATCATGGACGTTTATGGCTCGCGGTCTGCCTCTTGCTTCTGGCAGCAGGCTGCGGCAACGAAACCGGCGATGCGCGGGATTATGACCGCAATGACGGCTATCTGGGACTGACCAGCACCAATCCGAACGATCCGACCAATCCGGGTTACCACACTTATCGGGATGATATCCGAATGATACGCGGAACCCTTCGGGAAATTGAGGGCGTGAGGGACGCGCAGGTACGGATTGAAGCTGACACGGTGCGGGTGAGGCTGAACATCCCGGACGGCTACTCGCGCACGAAGATTGAGAACATTGAGAAAGAAGCGATGCATGCATTGGAGTTTATGCTTCCCCGCTATGACTTTTTCGTTACCAGCAACCAGAGCGAGGGCTACGATCAGTGAAGCGCGCAGCTAATGGTTGGCGCTGCCGTTAACTTTTTCCCTCAGGTTGCTATTTACCCTGTATTTCGCTATACTAATCATTACCGTGCTAGACGGGGAGGTAGCGGTGCCCTGTAACCCGCAATCCGCTGTAGCGGGGTTGAATTCCTGTTAGAGGTATTGCCGATGTGAGGCTGGCGTTTGCACGTAGTGTTGACGGCCGGGTCCTCCGCAATGGACGCTTGTGAACCCGGTCAGGTTCGGAAGAAAGCAGCCGTAAGCAAGAAGGTCCATGTGCCGGGGGGCAGCCTGGCCCGAGCTAACGACAAAAGTGCCGCTTGGATCGCAATCATCGATAACAGGTGCACGGCTTACATACCAGGGTTAACTTACAACGAATTCCCCAAAACATCATTCTTGATCCCGCATAGACAAGGATGGTGTTTTTTTGTTGCATTCTTCTCGGCTTTGCCGGATTATTGGAGGAAATTGACGCGATGCCAGAGAATAAGCAATGGGGAAAATACTTGTTCCAGGCTGTAAGGGGTGATGCCATTGTCCGAAAACGCAAAAATTCATTTGCCTTTTCCGATGGACAGGTTTGTTCATTGGTTGCAGGAGAAGTCATGCTTGTCTATGCTGATTTTTCGGGAAGACGGCTCCTGTGTATCCGCCAGCACCAAGCTGTTGGAGTTGCTTGGGTATTCGCCAGGGGATGCGCAATCGCTGCATACAGAGATTACGATGGACGGGCAGATTTGGAACCAGGTTCGCTCCCGCCTTGAAATGGCCACATCCGAGGAAGAGGAGTCCGCGTTCTGCCTGCGCAAAAAAAATGGTGAAACACTCGTTGTTCAGGCGTCTGTGTGCCTGATCGAGGATACTGGAAACGATGTGTACTATTATGCGTTGCTGGTACAAGAGCCGACGGTTCCGCCGAATATCCATCTGCTGCGGCAATTTTCCGACTCTTTCGTCAAAAGCGCGAATTTGGGCGTTCTGCTGTTAAATGACGCCTTCAAGCTGGTAGACATCAGTCCGATTGCCTGTCAGGTATTGGGGCTGGAACGCAGAACTGCATTAAATCAGCCGATGGACGCGCTGTTTGCCGCAGTGCCGGAGGAATATCAGCTCATTTCCCGTTCCCTGTTGGAAGGGGTGGTTGTTCGCAATCACGCTGTTGCTTGGACGAATGCCGAAACAAGGTACGAGCTTCTTCTGGACGCTAGTCTGCTATATGACGAAACAGGCAAGCGTATTGGCGCTTACGTTATTTTCAAAGATGTCACGAACCTTCGATCTCTGGAAGAGCAGGTGCAGCGAAGCGATCGGCTGTCGATGATCGGACAAATTGCGGCTGGAACTGCACATGAAATTCGCAATCCGCTAACTTCAATCAAGGGTTTTTTGCAAGTGTTGAAGAAGACGCTGCAAGGGCATGGCTTGCGCAGGGAATACGAATATACGCAGATTATGCTGAACGAAATTGACCGCATTAATAATTTGGTTAGCGAATTTTTGCTGTTAAGCAAGCCGAAGGACAATAAGTATACATCCGTCGACATCTCTTCTGTCATTCGTGACATCCTGCCCATTATCAATAATGAAGCGATTCTGCATAATGTTGTCGTGCAGTATGAAGCGGAAGAGGAGCTGCCGCTAGTTGTGGCAGATCGAGAGCTATTGAAGCAAGTGTACATTAATGTGAGCAAAAACGGCATTGAAGCCATGACCGAAGGAGGGACACTGACGATTCGCGAACGTCTGGATGAAGCCAACCAGTTTATCCATGTGGACATCCATGACACCGGTCCTGGCATACCCAGCTATGTAATCGACAAGATTTTCGATCCTTTTTTTACTACGAAGGAAAATGGCACAGGCTTGGGGCTGGCTGTATGCCAGAGAATTATTCATGATGCGGGCGGCCAGCTTCGCGTTTCCTCCAAGGGATTCGGGACAACGTTCACCATCTCGATTCCGTATGCCGGCACCTCCTAGTTTTTTTGACTACTGGGATGGTGTATAATGAAGGGACAAGTTCGACAAGACCCACCCATGGAGTTGAAACATGAGACATATTGCGTTATACCGCGCTTGGCGGCCTCAATCGTTTCGGGATGTGGTCGGACAGGAAGCCATTGTCCGCACATTGCGCAATTCCATAAGGGAAGAACGGTTTTCTCATGCCTATTTGTTCTGCGGGCCGAGAGGGACAGGCAAGACCAGTGCGGCTAGAATTATGGCCAAAGCGGTGAACTGCGAGCGATTTCCAGCGGATGAGCCGTGCAATGATTGTGAAAGCTGCAAGCGCATTGCCGATGGCACGGTCATGGATGTGTTGGAAATTGATGCTGCCTCGAACCGCGGCGTTGATGAGATTCGTGAAATTCGCGATAAAGTGAAATACGCGCCTACCGAAGTTCGCCTGAAGGTTTATATTATTGACGAAGTTCATATGCTGACTACAGAGGCGTTCAATGCGCTGCTGAAGACGTTGGAGGAGCCGCCTGCGCACGTCATGTTCATTCTGGCTACGACAGAGCCGAATAAGCTGCCTCCTACGATCATCTCCCGATGCCAACGGTATGATTTCAAGCGAATCGATCTGATGGAGCAGGTGAAGCTGCTTTCATTTGTTTGTGAGCAGGAGCAAATTCAGGCCGATGCCGAAGCGCTGCAATACATTGCGCGCTTGTCCGATGGGGGGATGCGGGATGCGCTCAGCCTGTTGGATCAGGTTGTTTCTTTCTGCGGCACTACGATTGGCTACGATCAGGTCGTCGCTGTTACCGGCGGCATTCCTGCGGATGAGTTTGCGCGGTTTGCCGGTATATTGGCAGATCGGGACGCCGCATCGGCATTGCGAACCATTGATGAGATGATGCAGAACGGCAGAAGTCCGGACAAGTGCATGGAGAACCTGATTTATTTCTTCCGCGATCTGCTGTTGCTCAAGCTGGTGCCTGGTGCGGCGGAGATGACGGAACGGATTTTGGATCCGGGACGATTTCAGGAGCTGGCTGACCGTTTCGAAACACAGGGCCTATTTGCCATCATCGATACATTGAATCATTACCAGCATGAGATGAAATATGCCTCCGGCCCGCAAATCCTGTTCGAGATGGCCATCTTGAAAATTTGCAGCGCCGCCGAAGTGCCAGCATCGCCCCCATCTGCCCAAGCTGAGGCTGCGGCGGGGGATGCGGCCTCGGCAGGGGGTTGGCAGGCGCTCGCCCGTAAAGTAGAATTATTAGAGCGCAAGCTTGAAGCACTTGGCGGCTCCGGCGCTGGAGGAACATCGCGTTCTCCGACTGGACTTGCGGCTGACAGAAGCGGGCCCGGGGCTGCTCCGCGTCCAACCAAGTCAGCTTCCGCTGCGCTTGGCCGACCTTTGAACGCACAGCTGGCCAAGTATACGGAGGAAGCATCCATCAAGGCTGCCTCCCAAGTGCTGCCTCAGTGGAGCAAAGTGCTTCAAGGGGTGAAGAGCCGGAAGATTACAGTACATGCTTGGCTCGTTGACGGTGAGCCGGTGTCTGCCGCAGAGGATGCGGTACTGGTGGCATTCAAAAATGCCATTCACCGGGACACGACAGAGAAACCGGCGAACAAAGAGCTCATCGAGCAGGTGATCGCGGAAATCTACGGCAAGCCGATGCGGCTGGACACTATCCTGCACAAGGATTGGGACGAAGCCTTGCTGAGCCGGCCTGCCGCAAGCGGCGATGGGCGAAAGCAGGAGCCTAAGGCAGAGGAGCTGCGTCTGGAGCCTCAAGACCTGCCCGAATCCGGCAAGCCTAAGGAGCCCTGGATTCACGAAGCGATCGAACTGTTCGGGGAAGATCTGGTCACCATTAAAGATGACGAATGAAAGGGACGATGAACATGCGTGGCAATAGCCAGATGAACCAGATGATGAAGCAAGTGAAGAAAATGCAGGAGCAAATGCTGAAAGCCCAAGAGGAACTCGGGAACAAGACGGTCGAGGGCTCCGCTGGCGGCGGTGTGGTCACTGCAGTGGCCAACGGTCATAAGAAGCTGATCAGCGTAACCATTAAGCCGGAGGCTGTAGATCCGGATGATGTGGAAATGCTTCAGGACCTTGTGTTGACTGCTGTGAACGATGCATTGAATCAGGCGGATGAGCTGGCTAATCAAGATATGGGCAAATATACCGGCGGCTTGAATATTCCGGGCTTGTTCTAATCTGATTTCTCATTAACAGGCAAAAGGAGCGTATCACTTGTACTACCCGGAACCGATAGCGAAGCTGATAGACTCATTTACCCGCTTGCCGGGCATAGGCAGCAAGACGGCGGCTCGCTTGGCCTTTCATGTCCTGCGTATGGATGAGGAGAACGTCGTCGAATTTGCAAAAGCGCTGGTTAGCGTGAAGCGCAATTTGCTGTATTGCTCTGTATGCTGCAATATTACGGATACTGATCCTTGCCGGATATGTCAGGACAAAACCCGGGACCCTTCCTGTATCTGTGTTGTTCAGGAGCCCAAGGATCTGATCGCCATGGAACGAATGAAGGAATACAATGGCAAGTATCATGTGCTGCATGGGGCGATTTCACCCATGGAAGGAATAGGACCCGATGAGCTGCGCGTATCCGAATTGCTGAATCGGCTTACCGATGAACGGGTGCAGGAATTGATACTGGCGACGAACCCCAATATTGAAGGAGAGGCTACAGCCATGTACCTTTCCCGATTAGTGAAGCCGTTCGAATTGCGGGTAACGCGCATTGCGCATGGGCTTCCGGTTGGCGGGGATTTGGAATATGCGGACGAAGTCACGCTGTCCAAAGCGCTTGAAGGCCGCAGGGAAATATGAATAGTTGCAGGATGAATTGTTTTAAGCTGAGCTTGTCCGGGATATCGGGCAAGCTTTTTTTGCGATTTTATACAGTCATGACAGTGGAAAAGGTTCTATTTTTCCGCTTAACCCGATATGTATGTGTTGAGGCTTGTTTTTGCAACTGCTTGATGATAATTGCGGACAAGTCCAATAGCAGAAATGGGGTGCGGTTAATGGGGTTGCGCAACTTATGGCGCTGGCTTCCCGGGCAAGCGGCGAGCCAGGAGCCTGAACGAAGGCAGCCGGTTTCGCAGGACATGGCACTTTACAGGGAAATCAAGGATGCCGAGCATAATTGGCGAGTGGCAGAGCAGCGTATGAATGAAGCAGTGGACAAGGACCAGATCGATTATGCCATCTATACGCTGGAAGCGGCCGAAAAGAGATATGAGATGCTGATACGCCAAGCAAAGCAGCGGAAGCTGAGAATCGGATTTGCCGAATGGGCCCAATACTTGGAGGAAGAACGCATTCGCAAGGGAGGGACAGGGTGAGATGCACAATGTGATGCTAGGCGTGCTAGTTGTCTCCATGTTGGCACTGTTCATATTGGTGTTGAAAAAGCGTTCCTCGGGCCGACTGCTTGGATACGCTGTGTTCCATGCATTGGCTGCGGCAGTTGCCCTATATCTGCTGAATACGACTCAAATGCTCGGCGATCTGACGATTCCGATCAATCCGGTATCTGTTATGGTGATGGCTGTACTGGGAGTCCCGGGATTGATTTTGCTGATTGCGCTAAAGGTTGCAGTGATATGAGGAAGCTTCCCTTGTGGGTCATATGATAAAAGTATTGACAAAGAGAGATGTGCCGTGGTATATTATTTCTCGCCGCTTGAAAGGTGAGCTGGTGGCAGTGCTTAACAAGCATACAGGCATGTAAGTTCGAAAGCTGTGTGATGTTCTTCGGCACTGTAGAAACGGGTGGAACTTGGAAAAAAGAAACACTTGCACATTCCAGTTCATCTGTGGTATATTAATAAAGTCG
>NZ_BOVK01000079.1 GCF_018403685.1 Xylanibacillus composti | reverse complement strand
CTTAGAAACAAGTATGCCACTACCTTTTTGTTTTGTGACTATTCGCCGATCAGCAGAAACTACCAAATAGTCATAGTTATGTGATATGATGATCCCATGTCACTAACTTTACTAATTTCCTTTTACTAAGCAATCGAACAGCGGTTGTTATTAGATTTGGGGTGTAATCGAATGGGCCGTCGATACGAGGAGAAAATCAGAGATTACATAGCAGATAATCTAAGTTTTATTGATGAAACACTAACACTCATAAAAAAGGAATACAAGCTCGATAATATACACGGTACAAAAGGCTTCGTTGATATTTTAGCTAAAGATAACTATAACAA
Source organism: Xylanibacillus composti (assembly GCF_018403685.1). NCBI lineage: Bacteria > Bacillati > Bacillota > Bacilli > Caryophanales > Paenibacillaceae > Xylanibacillus > Xylanibacillus composti. The sequence goes on along the minus strand of NZ_BOVK01000079.1, from coordinate 5,239 downwards.
CTACGTTGTTATTGAAGTGAAACGGTCAAATCAAGCAGCCAGGCAAGCTATTCATGAAATAATGAAGTATGTTGCACTTCTTAAACACAATTACAAATTAAAGGAAAGTGAAGTTAGAATTATTATTATTTCAACTGATTGGAATGAATTGCTTATCCCATTCTCGGAACTTTTACTGCAAAATTCATACCATATAGAAGGATATAAAATAGATATTGACGCAAACTATTTGCCTGTATCTAAGTCTAAAGTAGCCCCTGTAAAGAGTCCTACTACAAGAAAATTTTCGCGCACACATTTTGGTTATTTTTGTGAAGACAATCAAACAATAGACTCACTTAAGTATATTATTGAAAAAGTTATGTCTGATATTAAGATAAATGATTTTATTTTAATCGAATTACAAACTGATAGAGAAAAATACCCAAACAAACATGCATTATATTTTGTTATTGTTAGCTCCTCAAAAGAAAAATATTGGAATATTCTAGAGGAACTCGACAACTTAAAAGATGAAGCAAATTTGATTTCAAAAGTAAAAGAATACATAGAGTCATCAGAAGAAGATATGTTTGATGATAGCGAACTATATTATTTAGAACAATCGGTATTTACTGAAATAGTTGAACAAATATATGAAAACGAATTACCTAAAAAGTATTTTTTGGAAATAGGGAATCCTGAATCTTTTACTTCATTTATTGAAAATTGGGAAATTTTAAAGGTAAACCGATATGGATTTCTTAAGGAAGATATACGATTAGGAGACGATCAAATAAAGAACGAGATAATGGGATTAAATGGAACAAACAGGGATTTATTTATCGATATATGTGAAAGTAAATTCTTACAGAAGTTCAATGAAGTAAAACAGGAGCTTAATTATTCCCTTTCATTTAATAGTTCTTGGAAAGATGATATTAACCAAATACTCGATCATAGATCAGATGAAAATACCAGGATCAGTATTTTTATTTATTCCCCAAGTAACATACTATTCTCATTACATCAGGTTATTGAATCGAAGCAATGGATTTTTTTACCCCATTTCGAAATAATAGTTGACTATATTGAGAAAAACCATCCTTACACAATTATCTATACTGGACAAATTCACTGGAATGGAAAAAAACCATGTTTTAAGGAAATTTTAGAAAAGTACTTTTATAGCGATGTATTTAATTTGTTATTATCCATGACTATGCATTCCATTGAGTCGATGGACGAGAAAATCATGCAAGATTTAGGTTTAGAATATGTTACAAAAAAGTATTTAATTGAGGATAATGAGATAATCAGAGATAACATTAACGCAGTTTACAAAAATATAGAACACTTTTTTCAAGATAATAGAGAATTCCTTCAAGAACTAAATGTTTTTTTCAACAGATATTCCCTTCAAATCTGAGTATTTTTACTAAGATATTCTACCTTGATAAATGGACTGGTTCATATTTGTAAAGAAATGAGGTAACGGTATATGAGTATTCTCGTGAAGACTATAAGAGTATCTGGGTTAAGAGGGTTACAAAATATTGAAGTACATCTTGAAAAAACCACTGTAATTACGGGCATGAATAACACAGGTAAAACATCACTATTAAAAGCATTACAAATTGCGCTTGGGAATAGTCAGTTTGTCTCTTATGATGATTTCTATGTATCAGAAGACAGAAATACGGATAAAATAGTGATTGATGTATGTATCGTTCCAATGGATGAAACAGATTCCATAACTGATACGTTCAGCGATCAATGGGAAGCACTGTTTACAGATGACAGAATTAAACTCAATAATCAAGGAAACTTCATTGTTCCGTTGCGTACAGTGGTTACCTACGACCCAATTAAAACAACTTACAAGTCTCAAAAATATGTTTTGTCAGATTGGCCATCTTTTAGAGATGAGAATCAGAAGTATTGGTTTGATTATGAAAATGGATCTGAAAAAAATTTCAACTTTGAAGAAATTCCGTTTTTTTACATAGATGCTCAGAGAGATATTTTAGAGGATATGAAGGTAAAAAGCTCATATCTCGGAAAAATGATTTCAAAAATTGAGTACTCACAAGAAGATATAGAAGAAATAGAAGAACAAATAAAAATACTTAACGAACAAGCAGTCAGTCGTAGTTCTATTTTGTCTGACATCAAAACAACACTAAGAGACTTAAATACTGCAATGGATACATCAAGTGAAGGTGTTGATATTACTCCGTTCACAAAAAAAATTAGAGATTTAAATAAGGGGCTATCAATTTATTATAGTGACAATAAAGATAGTTTTTCAATGGAATATCATGGAATGGGAACGCGAAGTTGGTCATCATTGCTTGTGTTAAAGTCGTTTGTTAATTTACTAAATAAAAACGCACTTAGAGAACATGCGCCTTTTTTTCCTATCTTAGCTATCGAGGAACCAGAAGCGCATTTGCATCCAAATGCTCAGAAAAAACTTTACTCACAAATTAGTGGTATTAAAGGACAAAAAATTATATCTACGCACTCCCCTTATGTCGCCGCTTCGTGTGAACTAAATCAAATAAGAAACTTTTATAAAGATCAGGAATCCGTTGGATGTGGTTCAATTGATTTTATTTCCTTAAAGAGCGAGGATATTAGAAAAATTAGAAGACAGGTGATTAACACTAGAGGCGAACTATTTTTCTCTAGATCGATTATTTTCATTGAAGGGGAAACAGAAGAACAAGCATTACCACTTTTTTTCGAGAAATATTTTGGAGTAACTCCTATTGAACTTGGAGTTGATATAATTGGGGTCGGAGGCTATGGGAATTATCTTCCGTTTATAAGATTTGCAGATGCTTTGAGTATTCCGTGGTTTATACTAAGTGATGCGGAAGCAAAAGTTGTAGATAGTGTCACAAATCAATTTCTTGAAAGTAATTCATCAAAATTACAAGGTGATGTTATTACTTTTTTACATGATGGAAATGATTTTGAGGCAGAATTAGTAAGCTGTGGTTATCGTGAAGAAATAAAGGATGCGATACTCAAGGTAGAATTACCACAATGCTATTCGCCTCAACACGAACAAGCAAAGGAACGTGAAATTGTGTCCTACAACGATGAAAAATTGCTACAGATAATTAGCAGCGAAAAGACCCGGTACGGTCATTTAATTGCCGAAAGCATTATAAATCGAGAAAAGGAAATTCCAGATAAGGTGAAAGAGTTATTCAATAAATTAGAATCTGTTTTCAGGAGTGTTGCAGATGAATAATATAAGATTATCAACTGTTCAACAAAATATTGTTTCGTTTGATGATGGTGCGCTCCTTGTTAAAGCCAGCGCTGGAAGCGGAAAAACTAGAGTATTGACTGAACGGATAAAACGACTTATCAAAAAGACGAACAGGAAAATATTGGCGGTCACTTTCACAAATAAAGCTGGCGAAGAAATGAAGGAACGACTTGGTAATTTAGAGGGGGTTGGAAAAAAGCTGTTTGTTGGAAACTTCCATGGGTTTTGTCAACAAGTCCTTGAGAATCACGGTAAATTAATAGGACTAACAAACCTCCCTCATATTTTTGAGGATGAAACGGATCGGCTAGAACTGATAGCTCAAGCGATTGAGAACACTCCTTCATATTATAATCAATATATTACATTAAACGCAAAAGAACAAAGAGAACTTCGATACAAGGTCTTGGATTTTATATCTAAATCCAAGAGGAATTTACTGTCCGAAGAAGATCTCCTGAATAGATATGAGAATCAAGAACTTGTCTTGCTCTACTCTTCTTATCAAGACATTTTATCATCACAAAATGCAATCGATTTTGATGATCTCATCTTATTATCGTACAGCCTTTTTATCGAGAATCCCAAGATCGCTGCTCTATATCGGAGAACCTATGAATATATTTGTGTTGATGAAGCACAGGACTTAAATTATGCACAGTACCAGCTACTACGATCAATAACTTCAAACGAATATAAGAATGTGATGATGGTGGGCGATCCAAACCAATCAATCTTTGCATTCAATGGTTCTTCTGCTGATTTCATGACAGAAAATTTTGTAGAGGATTATCAACCTACCGTAATAGAACTTCAAGAAAACTACCGATCTTCGAAAGCTGTATTACAAGCTGCTGATAGAATCATTCCTAACACAAGTAATAATTTTAACAATACTGTAATCGAAGGCATTTTTGAAATTCATAAAATGGATAATGAACAAACCGAAGCATTATGGGTATCTAATAAAATAAATGAATTGATTCATCTAAAACACCATAGGGATATTGAAGGGGAAATAACTTATGAAAAAATTGCTGTTCTCGCAAGAAATAAGTATGTATTTAAAGAGTTGACCAATGTCTTTGAACAAAATATAATACCATACTTTTATAAAATCACACCAGGTTCTATTAAATTTGAATCTAAGTTAATGAAAATTTTCGAATTATCGTTTCGCGTCAGAGTTAACCCCAAAGATTCCCTTCATTGGATTAAACTCCTCAATATGATTAACGAAAAAGATGTAGGTAGCTTGAGTGATCTTGCACTTGTTTTAGAAAAAAACGAAATATTAGAAGCGATTAATGTTATTTTGGGGCTTAAGGATGATGGAAGCAACTTTAAATCATCTTTAGAAAAATTCAAAGTTAGTATAAGTGAAAATGACAAGTTGAACGATGATAATGAAAAAAAGATGATTCTGAATGATATAAAAGAATTGTTGGAGCATTGGCATGAATATGACAAAAAGACTGATAAAAGATCACTATTACAATTTAAAACTTCAATGGCACTTGGGAAAACACATCCTTTATCTCAAAAAAATGGGGTTACATTAAGTACTGTGCACACTATGAAAGGACAGGAATATGATATTGTTTTTCTACTAGGTATGGATGACGAGACATTCCCAGATTATCGTGCAATTCGAAGTGGTGGAACAGAAATGATTCAAGAAAGAAATAATGCCTATGTTGCATTTACGCGTTCAAAACGTTTTCTATATGTTACTTGGCCTCAAATCAGATTAATGCCTTGGGGGGACTATAAACATAGAAGCATTTCTAGATTTATAAGAGAAATGAGTTGACTCTTTAGCTTTTAGTAGTCGTAGGTTTTATTTATGCGGATTCACATCAGAAAATAGCGATAAACAGTTTTTTAGACTTTTATAATGTTTATCTTTTTATTAGAGGGATATTCCTTATATTGCTGCTTAGCAGTAATATAAGTGGCATACTTGTTTCTAAG
>NZ_BOVK01000078.1 GCF_018403685.1 Xylanibacillus composti | reverse complement strand
ACAAAATAGTTTACAGACTCTTATTTTGGGCTCCGCAAGTCGTGAAGACGCAAGCGCTATTCTCTTAGCAGCCGTTTCGCGGTAAGAGATGTCGTCCGTGGTGGCGGCGGCACAGCTTCCTTATCCGCGTACGAGCTTGCCGTATATGGTACCTGCGGGTACTGCGTCGGCCAGTTCGGCGGCGAATATCTCCAGCTTCACCAGAATACCAGGCGGAGCCCATGCATCGGGAAGCAGCTCCTCCGGAAGCATCGGATCCCGTTCAATGAGGTACTCAATCGCTTGATCGACTTCCATGTACAGGAGAAGCAGCTCCAGTGAACAATCTGCGTCAGACGCTAGCAGCTTGGCCAGTCGCGGCCTCCACTCCAGGTTCATCCGATTCAGAACTTCCTCGTACAAAGCAACGACCTCTGCAAGCGGCCAAAGGGCAACAACAGTCTCCTTGCTGATGGCCCCGGCCACCTTCTCTCCATGAAAAATCGAGATATAGTCTACGATCCCGTACTCCTCCGCCATGCGCAGCACGTCGCCGGTAATGTCCCACGGTGTGATATACACGCTTTTGTAAAGTCGGCCGCAGCCCATCTGCATCAGGTCGCTTCTCATCCGGTCGCGCTTGTTGCGTTCGGATTCGGGAATTTCCCCGGTAAATACATACCACTTGCCATCCCATGCCATGCCGTACCGCTTGCCTGCAGCATTGCGGCGAACCTGATGGCTCTTGCCCTTGTCAGTGATTTCGTAGAGCGAGCGGGCAGCAGACCGGATCCACCTTCTTGCCTTCAATTGGGTGAGCGTATTTCGCACCGTGCCGGAATGATAGCCGAGTCCTTCCAAGACGGGCACAAGCTGCTTGGTGTGCAGCGGTCCGGCTTTATGCAGCATCGAGATGATTCTCTGTTCCAGTGTCAAGGCCAACGTGAACGCTCCTTCTTCTGTATTAGCCATATTCATGCGACCGTGCCTATCATGTGATTGCCCGTATTCCCGCACCCTGGGGAATAAGTATCCTAACGCATACGCGGACTTGAGATGAAGTGCCTAACTCCCAATCTCGCATGCTGTCTCGGGTCCATTCCCCGATTCCTGCATCTGAAGAGCAAGTACATCACGCTCAATCACAAATCCTGCACGGGTCCGTTCTACGATTCGCGCACCATCTGAAGAGGTAGTTTTTCCACATGTGCATCCACATAAGGTAGTGTCTCTCCTCATATTAGTGCATCCTATTACAGACGACAAGCTGCATGACTGAGGCCGCGATCTGCCCGTTCTGCCCATTGACGGCTGCAGTGTCCAGAAATATAATAAGTAAAAACACGTAAGCTAGTTATAAAATTACAAACCAATCCTTGCATTTATTTACGCTCATAAATGATCAACGACATTAAAAATTTAGCATGTATAGGAGATGGCATGGCAATGGCACAGCAACGAACAGTAGTGGAGCAAGGTAACTCCGGACTCGGCAAGCAAGCGGGCCGGGTGCGATTTGCGAAGCGAACGGACCGGATGAAGGCTTCCGAAATTCGTGAAATCCTGAAGCTGATGGCACAGCCGGATTTCATTTCATTCGCCGGAGGCATTCCAGATCCGGACTTGTTCCCGGTTGAGGAGGTTAGAATTGCGACAGAGCGCGTCTTGCAGCAATCGTTTCGCACAGCTTTGCAGTATGCGCCTACAGAGGGGTACGGTCCGCTGCGGGAGTGGATTGCCGCTTACATGAATGAAACGTTCGGACTTGGATTAGAAGGGGCAGATGTACTTATCACCTCCGGCTCGCAGCAGGGGCTAGACCTGATAGGGAAGCTGCTGTTGGATGAAGGCGATGTGGTGCTGTGTGAAAGCCCGACTTACCTGGGGGCCATTCAGGCTTTCCAGCCTTACAATCCGCGATTCATCGAGATCGAGACAGACAATGATGGCATGATTCCCGAATCGCTGGAAAGCACGCTTGCCGCTTATCCGGAGGCGAAGCTGCTGTACGCGGTGCCGAATTATCAGAACCCGACGGGACGGACCTGGTCGCTGGAGCGCCGCAAGCGCGTGATGGAAATTGCCGCACGCTATGCGGTGACGGTAGTAGAGGACGATCCGTACGGCGAACTGCGCTTTGAAGGCGACCGCTTGCCGCCGTTGCAGGCCTTCGACCAGCAGGGGCAAGTGATGTACCTGGGAAGCTTCTCCAAGGTACTCTGTCCGGGGTACCGGGTGGGCTGGACGGCCGCCCCTAAGGTATATCTGGAGAAGATGGTCCTGGCCAAGCAGGGTGTCGACCTGCACACATCATCGATCAATCAGATGATTATTTATGAGATGCTGCAGCAGCAAAGCCTCTCCGCCTATGTGTCGCGCCTGATCGGGACTTATAAGGAACGAAGGGACGCGATGGCCGGCGTCTTGCGGGAGAAGCTGCCTGAATTGAAGTTTCAGCTGCCGCAGGGCGGCTTGTTCCTGTGGGGCGAGCTGCCGGAACAGTGGAACTGCCGCACGTTGCTGGAAAACGGGGTGCAGCACAAGATTGCCTTTGTCCCTGGAGGCTCCTTCTATCCAAATGGCGGCCATGAGCATACGATGCGGCTGAACTATTCTCTCAGTGACGAGCAGCGCATTCGGGAGGGCGTAGGCCGATTGGCTGCGCTGATTCACTCGACGCAAGCATGAGTGTTAAATCGGTTCGGACGCCGGACCATTTACACCACCAGACCGTTGCTGGTCGGGGAACCAGATAGCTGCAGGAGCAGGAAGAGCGCAGCAAAAAAAGCGGAGAAGCGACAGGCTGCACAGCAGCCGGCTTCATCCGCTTTTGCTTTTTTGCCAGTTCGATGATTAGTGCGTAGGGGCCTTGATGACAGGCTTTTTCATGTTGGGCTTTATGCGCTTCACTAAGTTTCTCAGGTAAGGAAGTACGTAGTAGTCGGCGCCGAACTTGCCAGCGTTAGCAGCTGCTACGAGGATGAATATGGTCAGAAGCAGCATTTGCGGATTGGTGCTGATCGTTCCCGAGAACAGGAAGGCGAAGTTCATCACGGCGCCCATCAAGGCAGCGAAGGTGGTGAAGCAGCCAAGGATCAAGCCAAGCCCGACCAGGAATTCGCCATAGGCGACCAGGAAATTGAACAATCCTGCATTCGGAAGGGCGAAGCCTTCCAGGAACGCTGCCCACCAGCCTTGTACCGTTGGATTCTCGCCGGCGGCTTTGGCTATGGCGCCATTCAGGTAGCCTGTTGCGTTGAAGTCACCGGTTATTTTGCCCCAGCCGGCTGTCAGCCATTGGTATCCAATATACAAGCGAAGGAGGGTAAGCATTGCAGCAGCGACGACATTTTCTCTCAGCCATTTCACAAACATTCTGATCCTCTCCTTTTCTAAAATTCATTATCGATTGTGTGGGGTTAGTTTTTGTGGTGCTTGTTCTTTACATCTTTAGTATAAATCATAAACACGCTCATTTATGTGAAAAAAATCACAATATCGTGAACAAGGCGAAAAAACTTTGCGATCACCCGCATTCCGAACAAAATCTACCTACTGGCAGGTGAAATATGGTTTAATAGAATATAAACATGTGGGGAAAGGCGCAGGTGAAACAATGAAGAGGGAATGGAGACTGGCGGTGCTGCTGGGCATCGTCGCGATCATACTGCTCGCAGGCTGCGGCAACAAACAGGCAGACCAGGAACTGGAGGAGGAACCGCCAGTGGCAATGCCGGCAGAAGAGCCGGAGGAGCCAATCGTGTATCCGTTCTCGTATCCTTTGACCGGTATAGGGACGGAGGAGGAACACTACAAGCGCCCCATTATGGTAATGGTGGAAAATCAGGCGCAAGCTCGGCCGCAATCGGGATTACATAGAGCGGATCAGGTATATGAAGTGTTGGCTGAGGGAGATATTACGCGGTTTTTGGCTGTTTATCAGAGCGACGATCCCGACGTAATCGGACCGGTGCGAAGCATTCGCCCGTATTTTGTTGAGCTGGGAGCCGGACTCGACGCATTGATCGTGCACGCGGGCTGGAGCCAGGAGGCGATGAACATCATTGCCCGGCGGAAACTGGCCCATTTCGACCAGGTATACGGGGATCACGCGTACTACTGGCGCAGCAGTGAAAGAAGGGCGCCGCATAATCTGTATACAAGCGTCGAGCTGATCCGGAAGGGCGCAGAGGACAAGGGATACCGTGAGGATTGGAACGACCCGGCCTTCCGTTTCGTGGATACGATTGAGGCGGCCGCTATCGAACCAGGCAGCGAAGCCCATGACATATCGATTCCTTATTACTCCAGCTATCATGTGTCTTATCATTGGAACGAGGAAATTGGGCGATACGAAAGGCATATGCTGGGCGAGCCGCATAAGGACAAGGAAACGGAAGAACAGCTTGTTGCCGATAATATTCTGATTATCGAGGCAAGCCATCGGGTGGTGGACGATGTCGGCCGCCGTCATGTGGATGTGTTCGGTCCGGGCAACGGGCATTTGGTGCAGAAGGGCAAGATTCGCGAGGTCACATGGGAGAATCGCGGCGGCATCATTCGCGCCCTCGTCCAAGGCGAGGAAGTGCCGCTGCTGCCGGGCAAGACATGGGTGCAGATCGTGCCGGTTGGAACGAAGCTTGAAGTGCAGGGAGAAGGCGGCAGCGCCAGTACGGAGTTGGAAGAGTAAGGAATCCCCCTGTGGGGGCGAAGACATGAGGAGCTTAACGGGATTGACGGACTTGCCTTGATGGCGAGCCGTCTCCCCATCGCAGGCGGGCGGCATACTGACTTCTCTTTCGTAGGACACGGAGTCGAATACATGCATGGTATTCGCAGTGTGCGGCGGCGGAAGTATATGTGCTTGCGATCTCCGTTTAACGGAAGTGATAGACACTATTGGCTTATTTCTGGACTATTTTCGATTCTAACGGAACTCTTGGCCCTTATTGCGGCGGAATCAAGGATTTTTGGCTCGATTCTGTGAAATAAGGTCTCTTGGTTCCGTTAGCGGTCAGACCCCCTAATTC